>JADLAH010000063.1 GCA_020848315.1 Chitinophagales bacterium
CAGGAAGAAGAAGAGGAACCGGCCTACGGCACGACAACGCCTGTAAACAGTTGGAATCCGGCCTGGCTGAATATTGAATACTATGCCGGCATGTATCAAAAATCGAAGCAATTTTCTTCTGTAAAAGACAAACTGAAATACATTGTAGCCAAGCCGGGCTGGCAGCCGGAAGAACTGGGCGGACAGATGCCGGTTCCGGAAGCCGACTACAGCCGTCCGAAATACGACGCCAAAGCCGCCAGCAAGGGATTGAATATCTACGTGCTGGTGCAATTTGCATTCATCATCATCGGACTATCCGCCTATCTGTGGCACTTTGAGAAACTATCCACTTTCTACAATGTGCTTGCCTTCAGCGTGCTGATGCTGTCCACCGTGATTTGCAGTGCCATACTGGAACAAAAGAAATGGGTGAAATACGCGGAATACTTCCGCTTGCTGCTGGCGATAGTCGGCCTGAACTCACTATATTACCTGAACTACAACAGTTGGTTCTACATCGTGCTGATTATCTCTGTGGTGCTGACGGCCTACTTCATGGTTTGGTACACCCTGAACATCAACAACAAACACCTGATTCGGGAAATGGCCGTTAGGAAATAGTTGATTCCCTGATTATAATCCCGTCTATTTTTTCTTCTGACACAATTCCACCAGAACGCCGTTGGTGGTTTTGGGATGAAAAAAGCAGACCAGTTTACCCAATGCGCCTTCGTAAGGTTTCTCTGTCAAAGGCTGAAACCCTTCGCCTTTCAGTCGCTCCATTTCCGCATAAATATCCTCCACTTCAAAGGCCACGTGGTGCGTACCTTCGCCTTTGGTCGCCAGAAATTTATGTACCGTACTCTTTTCGGACATCGGCTCCAGCAGTTCTATCTTGGTGTCTTCCAACTGAAAGAAAGAAACATGCAACTGCTGACTCTCCAATGTTTCCTGATGGAAAGGCGGACGATTGAACAGCCTGGAAAATAATTCGTTGGATTGCTGCAGGTCTTTAACAGCGATGCCGATATGGTCTATCTTTTTCATAATGCACAAATTAAAATTTACGCTACTATTTACCAAATCCGGGCGGATGAAAAAACAGGGCAAATTTCCTTTTCGGTAAATATGTATGAAATTCGCTAATTTCACAGGGTGATTTACCTCGACTACAACGCGACCACGCCTGTTTCTCCGGAAGTATTGCAGGAAATGCTGCCTTATTTCTCCGAGAAGTTTGGCAATGCCGCCAGCACTACGCACCTGCCGGGACTGCAAGCCAAATCGTCCGTCGATATAGCACGGGAAAGGGTGGCAGTACAACTGAATGGCGAGCCGCAGGAAATCATCTTCACTTCCGGCGCGACGGAAGCCATCAACCTGGCCATCAAAGGCATCTTTCAGTTATATCAGGGCAAAGGGAATCACATCATCACGGCAAAGACGGAGCACAAGGCAGTTCTCGACACCTGCCGGTTTCTCGAAACAAAAGGCGCACGTATCACCTGGTTAGAAGTGAATCAACACGGGCAGATAAATCTGGAGCAGCTGGAACAGGCAATGACTCCTGAAACGATACTCGTGGCTGTGATGTTTGCGAATAATGAAACTGGTGTCGTGCAAAACATCGCGGATATTGCAGATATCGTACACCGGCACCAAAGCATTTTCTTCTGCGACGCCACACAGGCTGTTGGCAAAATTCCGGTAGATGTGCAGCGCGACGGAATAGATGTGCTCAGTCTTTCCGCCCATAAATTGTACGGACCAAAAGGTGTCGGCGCATTATATGTTCGAAGAAAAAACCCCAGAGTGCAACTGGAGCCACTGTTGCACGGCGGCGGACATGAACGTGGTTGGCGCAGTGGTACGTTGAATGTTCCGGGTATTGTCGGACTGGGAAAGGCTATGGAATTAATTACTTTCGACCATAGAACAACCATACTGCGCGACCTGCTGGAATCCGGACTAACTGACTATTTTGGCGATGACATTAGCATCAATGGAAAAGAATCGCAACGGCTGCCCAACACGAGCAATATCACTTTCCCGTTCAAAGCCATTGATGTAATCCGGCACACACAAACCAAACTAGCAGTAGCCACAGGTTCCGCTTGCACTTCCGCACAAAACACACCCTCTCATGTACTCACAGCTATGGGAAAGTCGGCAGCGGAAACAGCCCGCTCTATTCGGTTTAGCATAGGAAAATATACTACGGAAGAGGAAATTGCAGCGACTATACTGCTCATCAGGGAATGCAGTAAACTATAAGAAACTATTTTGCCCTGATATACTTTTCAGATTGCAGTTCCAGGTATTTCCAGCTGATGGTCAGCGTGTCTCCACTCGCAGAAAGCGTATATCTGGCAGGACGCTCATCATTGAATTGTACCATATCGTGCTCCGCATCCCTGAACAACAGGAAATTACCGCTTCTTGGCAAGGCATTATTTTTTGTGTGCTGTTCATCAAATGTATTGTCTTTGCGCAACACCAGCGTAATGCTGTCTGCGGTAGAAGTAGGATTGGAAATACCATTTCGCAAACCGCAGCAGTTCGTCTCTATCCATTTCCAGTTGCCGTAAATCACCTTAGGTTTAGCCGGTTCCACCCACGTTCCTTTTACAGGTTTAGGCATTTTCGGTGGTTTGGCCACCATAACACCGGAAATAATGAGCACTAAAAAGAATACAATGTGTTTGCTGTTCATAATGAAATATTGGGTTAAATTTATAAAATTTGCCGCACACTTTTACACAGTACAAATATCTTACCAAAAATGACGGAACTCGAAAAAATAAGAATAGACAAATGGCTGTGGGCAGTTCGTTTATTCAAAACCAGATCGTTGGCTGCGGATGCCTGTGCCGCCGGCAAGATAAAAATGGACGGAGAAAGCCTGAAGGCCTCCTATATGCTGAAGGCGGGACAAACCATACAGGTGCAGAAAGAAGGCATCCGAATGATTATAAAAGTGGTAAAACTTATAGAAAAACGGGTCGGAGCGCCTCTGGCGGTGCAATGTTATGAAGACCTCACGCCTCCGGAAGAGAAAGATAAATTGAAATTTCCATCCGTATTTTATGAAGTACGGGACAGAGGCATTGGCCGCCCGACAAAAAAAGACCGGAGAGCTATCGAGAAGTTTAAAGATCCTGATTTGGAGGAATAAATATTATTTTACCGGCCTGCTTCTTTAAACATTAATAACAAAGCACCCCCGGAAAAAGCATACAGAGATGCGCAAAAAGTAGTAATTTTGTTACAAATTAGAAATTATGTTTGGAATGCACGGACCTGAAATCTGGTTCATCCTGGCTATCGTAGTGTTATTGTTTGGCGGTAAAAAAATTCCGGAATTGATGCGTGGCATCGGTAAAGGTATCCGCGAATTCAACGCTGCCAAGGCCAATATTCAGGATGAATTTGATAAAGGCATCAAAGAAGAAGACGCTAAGAAATTACCTGAAAGTAAATAATCCCGCGTGTCAGAAGTAAAAGTGTACAGATCTCTAAAGAAGCTGCAAGAGGATTTGTATGCAAAAAACATAAGTGCCCAAGCGCTCACCAGATTTTATATTTCACAGATTCAGGCAAAAAGCGACCTCAACGCTTTTGTGGAAGTATTTGAATCTTCCGCAATGGCCACCGCTGCTGCCATTGATGAGAAAATAGCAACAGGCCAACCGTTGGGCAAACTCGGCGGGCTCGTTATTGCCATCAAAGACAATATCGTTTACAAAAATCATCTCGTTACAGCTGCATCCCGTATATTGGAAGGCTATAGTTCCCCTTTCTCCGCGACCGTCGTGGAAAGGCTGCTGGCCGAAGATGCCATTATCATCGGACGCACCAACTGCGATGAATTTGCCATGGGCGGAAGCAATGAAAATTCCTGTTATGGTCCGGTAAAAAACCCCTTTAATCCTGCATTGGTAGCCGGCGGTTCTTCCGGTGGCTCCGCAGCGGCCGTGGCTGCCGACCTGTGTATGGCGGCATTGGGTTCCGATACCGGCGGCTCCATTCGTCAGCCGGCTTCTTTTTGCGGCATCGTCGGGATGAAGCCTACCTACGGCGCTGTGTCACGCTACGGACTGATTGCCTATGGCTCCTCTTTTGACCAGATCGGACCATTCACCCACAACATTGAAGATGCGGCACTCATTCTGGAAGTCATTTCGGGCGGAGACGCATACGATGCCACCTGCTCATCACGTCCGGCTATTGCGTACAGTCAGCAACTGCAGCCATCCGGCACCTATAAAATTGCCTATTATAAAAATGCGTTGGAACACGAGGGAGTCCATCCCGAAGTGAAGAAAGCCTGTGAAGATACCATCAACAGGCTCAGAAACATGGGCCATACCGTGGAGGGTATCGAATTTGATGAACTGGATTATATCGTTCCTGCCTACTATGTGTTAACCACGGCGGAGGCATCTTCTAATCTTTCCCGATTCGACGGTGTAAAATACGGCTATCGCGCGCCGGATGCTACCAATTTGGAGCAGACATACAAACTATCGCGCTCGCAGGGATTTGGTAAGGAAGTGCAGCGCCGCATCATGAGCGGCAGCTTCGTTCTGAGTGCCGGCTACTACGATGCCTATTATTCCAAAGCGCAGAAAGTACGCCGCATTGTGGCTGAAAAGACGCACCAGACATTGCGCGATTTCGACTTTATTATGTGTCCGACCGCACCTACACCGGCCTACCCGATTGGGGCAGTATCCGACCCGATTGCTTCTTTCCTCGGAGATATCTTTACCGTACAAGCCAATATCGCCGGTATCCCGGGCATTTCCCTGCCACTATATCACAGCGAAGCAGGATTACCTATCGGCATACAGTTCATGGCTGGCAGATGGCAGGATGCCAGATTACTAGCCTTCTCTGCATTACTTGAAAACAACAAGTAATTGATTTACAATTAATTAAGTAATTTTTTATTCCTAAAAAAATCCTAAAAACCATGTCGCATGGCATGTAAAAAACGTTTTTTTCCTATCTTGCACCAATGTGCATCAGACGATATTGCTTTTTGTGGCTGCTTTTGCTGCTCGCTGTGCTGCCCTCTCCGCTGACGGCACAAACCAATGTTCCTTCTCTGTACAAGGACGTAGCCAGTGATCTGGAGATACCAACAGAGGAGAAATTACTGAAAGATGATCCTGATCCCGTGGTGTTGAGTGCGCAGATTGCCGTGCGACTGAAAAAGATTCAGAAAACCATTCCGTTGGATTACAACGAGCATGTTCAGACCTACATTACCTACAATACAAAACGAAAAACGCATATTTCCAAGATGCTGGGGCGCGCGCAGAAGTTTTTTCCCATTTTTGAATCTATTTTGTCGCAGCATGGTGTGCCGGAAGAGATGAAATATCTGGCAGTGGTGGAATCGGCGCTGAATCCGTTTGCCGTTTCGCCGAAAGGCGCGACAGGCCTGTGGCAATTTATGTACAGCACCGGACTCCGCTATAATCTAGACATTAACAAGCGGGTGGACGAACGAAAAGACCCTTACAAAGCCTGTGAAGGCGCCGCCAGGTACCTGAAGGAAATGTATAAATTGTATGGCAACTGGCACCTTGCCATCGCGTCCTACAACTGCGGCCCGGGAAATGTAAACAAAGCCATCAAAAAGGCGGGCGGATCTACCAATTTCTGGGATATCCGGCCTTTTCTGCCAGCAGAAACACGCGCTTATGTGCCGAGTTTCATCGCATTGGTCTATGCCATGAAATACGCCCCTCAATACGGCATCAGTCCGCTAGTGATTTCGCGCGAACCGACAGAACGCGTCACTATCAAGGAGAAAATTACGCTATCGGATCTGGAGTCATTACTGAATATTCCTCGGCAGGTTATCATCGATGAAAATCCGTCTCTGCTGACCACCCTGATTCCTGCCAACTTTACGCTGAACCTGCCGGCATCCAGAGTGAGCGCCTTCGCAGCTTTTCAGGATTCAATGTACAATAAAGCGGAAAATGTGACTACCGCCACCAAACTGGTAGTGCCAAGTGTTGTCAAGCCGAGCAGTGTCACAAAGGATGAATCAGCTTCCGCTGCACCGATGGCTGAACAATCGGCTGCCACCCAAAAAACCACTAAAAAACAAGCGGCCACATCGAAAAAGAAAGAAACCGAAACCAGCCAAAAAACAGAAGCAGTAGCTGAGAAAAAGAAACCTGAGACGTCCAAAGAAAAAACAGCCAAATCGCCTGAAAAAACGATTGTTTCTTCAAAGACTACTACCGTTTCCAAACTGAAACCGAGCAACATCTCCACCCCCGATTTTTACAAGGAAGATGACGAGCATTACAGAATGGTCATATACACGGTGAAAAAAGGCGACAATCTGGGATATATTGCCGGATGGTATCACTGCAAGGTCAAGGAAATCAGACGATGGAACGAGTTGAACGGCAATTTTATTGACATCGGCGACGAACTCGTCATATACGTTCACGAGCAGGATTACAAGAAATTTGTGCGGCTCAACTATTTGAGCAACCGACTCAAAGACCTCCTCAGCAGCCAGATACAAACCCACGAAGAAAGCGAGGCATTGCGCGTGAAGGAACAACGGGAAGACAGCACGCCACTGCTGGATAAAATCAACCCGATGAAAATCATTGCCGACAAGGGTGATTGCTATGAAAAACATACCGTGAAAAGCGGCGAGAACCTGTGGACCATCGCGCAGAAATATGACGACGTGAGTATACAGGATATCATGCGGCTGAACAAATACAAGAAAACACCTATCCTGCACAAAGGGGATGAAATCAGGATACGGCAGGTGCCCTGTCCTTAACATTTGAGCATAGGTAAAAAACCATATATTTTTGGTACTTTTGTAAGCTATCATTGAACCATAAACTATGTATGCTTATCTAAAAGGGAATCTCACCGCTATCAATCCCACCCACGTGTATCTGGAATGCAACGGAGTAGGGTTTTTCATCAACATATCCTTGACGACATTTGCGCAACTGGAAAACCAGACAAATGTGAAGCTGTTTGTCCACCTCGTCGTACGGGAAGATGCGCATACTTTGTATGGTTTCTATACGGAAGAGGAAAAGAATATGTTTCTGCATTTAATCAGTGTTTCCGGCGTTGGCCCCAACACCGCCAGACTCGTCCTATCCTCTATGAATGTACATGAATTTCAGAAGGCAATATTACACGAAGATGTGCGTTTAATACAATCGATAAAGGGTATCGGACCGAAGTCCGCCCAGCGACTTATTTTAGAACTTAAAGACAAATTGAAAAAAGAACCACTGCAGGACAATATTCTTTCAGGCATTGCGGCAGGCAGCAACAGCCTGATTACAGACGAGGCCATCGCTGCGCTCAATATGCTGGGTTTTCAGAAGGCAGCAGCGGAAAAGGCAGTACAAAAGGCACTGAAGGAGCATCACGGACAGCCTTCGGTGGAAGAATTGATAAAACTAAGCCTTAAAAATTTGTAGATTTGCAGTACACACACTTATTGTTTTATTTTTAGTGAGAAAAGGCATACGACATACTTACTTAAGTAGTTTACTATTCTTTGCTGCGTTGTGTAGCAGCGAACTCACTATTGCACAGTCTTCAGACACCAGCAAACCATCTTTAAAATATCCCATCCAGGACAGGAATACCGATTTCCTGAGTACCAAATCCACGACGAATATCGACCTGAAGGATCCGAAAATCATTGACAAAAAAGTAGAGTACGATATCTCCACCAACAAGTATATCGTGTATGAAAAGATTGGCAACACCTATTACAAGACGCCAACCTATCTGACCTATGATGAATACATGGAATACACGAGCCGGGAATCCGAGCAAAGTTATTTCCAGCAACGCTCACGTGCCATCGACCTCGCGGAAAGAAAGAGCAAACAACCGTTCCTGTATCAGGGACCAGAATTATTCAACCGTTTTCTGGGCGGCACCAAAATTGAAATCAAACCGCAGGGAAATGTGGATGTCACAATCGGTGTCAACTCGCAGCGCGTAGATAATCCCGTATTGCTGCAAAACCAGCGTCGTAATATCAACTTCGATTTTGACATGAATATCCAGCTGGGCCTGCAGGCTTCCATCGGCGATAAGATGAAGCTGGGGATCAACTACAATACCAAATCCGGATTTGCCTTCGAAAACCAGCTCAAGCTAGGCTACAAGGGCAAAGAAGACGATATCATTCAGGCGCTCGAATTTGGTAACGTCAGCCTGCCGCTGCGCAGCGCGCTCATCAAAGGGCCACAAAACCTTTTCGGGGTGAAAACACAATTGAAATTCGGACGACTAACCATCACCAATATTTTATCACAGCAAAAATCCAAAACGGAGAATGTGCGTATCGAAAACGGCGCGCAAACCCGCAAGTTTGAGATACGCGCGGATGAATACGAGGAAAACCGACACTTTTTTTTGGCACAGTATTTCCGCGATGCCTACGAAACCAACCTGAGCAAACTGCCTTTTGTCAGTTCACAAGTAGTCATTAACCGGATTGAAGTCTGGGTAACAAACAAAACCCGGCAAACCGAAGAAGTACGGGAAATCGTAGCCTTTCAGGATTTGGGTGAAACATCCAGAATTTACAACACCGGCAAAATCTTCAGCAATGGTGGCACCTATCCTCAGAACAATGCCAATAACCTCTACGATATCATCCGTAATAGTCCGAATGCCCTGGATTTCCGAGACCCGAGCCGCTGTATCAGCTTCCTCGAAAGCAACGGATTTCAGGCGGTAGATGACTACGAAAAAACCAGTGCCCGGAAACTGGCGCCTACGGAATTCTACTTCCATCCGCAACTCGGCTACCTGTCTCTCAATCAGCAGTTGCGGCCGGATGAGGTATTAGGCGTTGCCATCCAGTACACCGTCAACGGACAGGTATTCCAGATGGGCGAATTTGCGACTGACCTGCCTCCACTGGCAGACACCACCAAGACTAAAGATCAGATTCTCGCGTTGAAATTACTGAAGGCAACATCCATCCGGACAACAGAACCCATCTGGGATCTGATGATGAAAAATATCTATTCGCTGAACGCGTACAATGTCAGCAATGAACAATTTTTCTTTGATATTTACTACATCGATCCGGGTGGCGGACAAAAACGTTATCTGCCCGAGGCCGGCAATATTTCCGGCAAACAATTGCTGAAAGTATTGAATCTCGACAACCTCAACAATCAGTCGGATCCGCAACCCGACGGACGTTTCGACTTCTTACCGAATATCACCATCAATCCGCGCAACGGCAAAATCATTTTTCCCGTGCTCGAACCGTTTGGCAGCGCACTGGCCAATGCCATCGGCGATCCTGCTGTGGCGGAGAAATATGCTTACCGATATCTGTACGATACCACCAAGACAGCCGCACTGCAATATCCGGAATTTAACCGATTTGTATTAAAGGGTTCCTATCGCGGTACCGACAACAGTACCTTCCGACTGCCGGGTGCATTTAATTTACCGCAAGGTTCTGTGAGCGTAAGTGCGGGCGGAAATCTACTTACAGAAAACATCGACTATACCGTGAATTACGGCATCGGTGAAGTGATTATCATCAATCAGGGTGTACTGAATTCCGGTATTCCTATTGACATAAAATTTGAGAACAATATCTTGTTTGGCGTGGTCAACAAATCGCTGATGGGAACGCGACTCGATTATGCAGTCAATAAGAATTTCAATATCGGATTGACCCACCTGCGACTGGCGGAGAGACCGTTTACACAGAAGGTAAACTTCAATGACGATCCGGTAAAAAACAACATCATCGGACTCGACATCAACTACTCCACAGAATCCAAAGGGCTGACGCGTATCTTCAATAAAATCACCGCGCAGGATACAAAAGCACCTTCTAAAGTGTCTGTCTCTGCGGAGGTGGCGCATTTCATTCCGGGACATGCAAAAGCCATTAATATTGACGATGCTGGCACCATCTACGTGGATGACTTTGAAGGCGCAAGCACCACCTTCGACCTTCGGGGCAGCTACCTGAGTTGGTCGCTTGCTTCGGCACCAAAGGGAATGCCCAATCTTTTCGGCGCAGAAAAATTCCCGGAAGCGCGCCTCAGCGACAGCCTTGCCTACGGCTTTAACCGCGCTAAATTATCATGGTATTCCATCGACCCGCTCTTTCAGACGGACATCAACAGCAATCCATTGGATGGCCCCACACAGGAAGCCACACAGAATAATATCTATACCCGACAGTTCTTTGAACAGGATGTGTTCATAAACAGGGAAAATAACACCATTAACAACCCTCCGCTTTTCACCCTGGATTTGTCCTATTTCCCGGATGAACGCGGCCCGTACAACTTTGAAACAAGTCCGACCACCTATTCAAAAGGGGTGAATGCCAGTGGCAAACTCAACAACCCGGAGACCCGCTGGGGTGGTATCATGCGTACCATCGAAGGTACCAGCGACTTTGAGGCAGCCAATATCGAGTTCATACAATTCTGGGTACTCGATCCGTTCCGCTTTCCGGGCGCCAACAGAAAAGGAAATCTGTATCTGCAATTAGGTACTATTTCTGAAGACATCCTCAAGGATTCCAGAAAGCAATATGAGAATGGTTTGCCGCGTCCGAATGGCGGCACAACGGTGGATACCTCCAACTGGGGTGTTACGCCTACCATTCAGAATGCATTGACCAACAGCTTTGATGCCGATCAGGATGTTATCAGAAAACAGGACGTCGGTCTGGATGGTTTGGATGACGCCACAGAACAGTTGTTTTTTTCCAATTACCTATCCAAACTGGCCGCGGTGGTGAGTAGTCCGGCTGCATTGGAGAAAGCGCAGAGCGACCCATCTTCAGACAACTATGTCTTTAACCGGGATGGTCGTTTTTCCGGCAGCGATGATGTAATTACCCGTTATAAAGATTTCTCCAATACGCAAGGAAACTCTTCCAATAACCTCAATGATGGAAATGTAAACGGCAACTCCCGGACACAACCGGACAATGAGGACCTGAACAATGATAATACCCTGAATGAAACGGAAGAATATTTTCAGTATCGTATTGCATTTGATGACAATACGCTGGCAACTTCCTCTTATGTTGCAGACAAGGTATCATTTAAAATCAATGGCAACGATTCCGCCTTCTGGTATCAGATTAAAATCCCTATCAAGGAATTCGAACAGCGCGTTGGCAATATTGCGGACTTCCGCTCCATTCGTTTTATCCGTATGATGATGACGGATTTTGATCAGCCTGTCACACTGCGCTTCGCGCAATTTGGTTTAGTGCGAAATCAATGGCGTAAATACGACTTGTCGCTGGCCACGCCGGGCGAACAACTGCCGGGCGACGAAATCAGCTCCACCGAATTCAACGTAACCGCAGTGAGTGTTGAAGAAAACTCTACGCGCAAACCGATTCCGTACGCGACACCACCGGGCATTATCCGCGAACAGAATATCAGCGGATATAACAATGCCCTGCAAAACGAGCAGGCGATGAGTTTGCAGGTATGCGAACTGAACGATGGTGACGCGCGTGCTGTATTCAAAGTAACCAACATCGATTTGCGTAACTACAAACGCATCAAGATGTTTACCCACGCAGAGAATTTTCCGGGCGACAAAGGCTCCCTCTATCCGATCAGAGACAATGACATCAATGCCTTCATCCGTATTGGTTCCGACTTTACGGACAACTATTACGAATACGAATTGCCGTTGAAAGTGACGCAACCCGGCAACTACAATCCCGAAAGCGATTTGGACAGAAGACTGATCTGGCCGGATTCCAATCAGATGAATATCCTGTTGGACTCTCTCACTAAAGTGAAACAACTCCGCAATCAAAGCAATGCATCTTTGATTCTGCCTTTTGAGGTGACCATGGCCAACGGCAGTAAAATCAGTCTGAAAGGAAATCCCGATCTCGGGGTGGCTTCTGTGATGATGATTGGCGTGCGTAACCCGAAACGCGTCATCGGAGAGAACGATGCCACCGACGACGGACAACCGAAATGCGCGGAAATCTGGGTGAATGAGTTGCGCATGGCCGGCTTTGACGAACAGAGCGGGTGGGCTGCCCTCGGACGTGTAGACCTGCAATTGGGTAATCTCGGTAATATCGTCTTTGCCGGCAATCTGCATACTATCGGATTCGGCGACCTGGAACAAAGGCTGAATCAGCGCTACCGCGACAATTACTATCAATATGACATTGCCACCAACTTACAGCTGGGCAATTTATTGCCGGAAAAAGCCGGACTTAAAATTCCGGTATATGCGCAATTTTCACAGGCTATCAGCACACCGCAATACGATCCGTATGAACTGGATGTGGAGATGAAAGACAAATATAGTGTGATTGATGCCGATCCGAATCTTTCCAAAGACGAGAAAAAAACGATTAAAGATTCTATCAAACGGGTAGCACAGGATATCACTACCATCAAAAGTATCAACGTAACCAACCTGCAGAAAGTGCGCACCAATCCGGAAAAGGAAGCCCGCGTATATGATGTCGAAAACTTCAACGTCACGTATGCCTTCACGCAAACGGAAAAAAATAATCCGGTGATAGAAAAAGAGGTAATTACCAGACACCGTGGTTCACTGGGCTGGAATTTCTCGCCTAAATCGCTCTACTGGCAACCCTTCAAAAAGATTAAAAACAACAGCATTCACCTGAAACCTGTCAAGGAATTCAACATCAACCTGAAACCGAACAGCATTGCCTTCCGTACGGATATCAATCGTCAGTATGGTTCCACTAAAATCCGGGATATCGGCAATGATGGCCTGGTGATACTGCCTACCTATGATAAATATTTCACGTGGGACCGATTCTGGACAATCAAATACAGCCTGACGAAATCCATCAACCTGGATTTCACTGCCAACAACCGCGCCCGCATTGACGAGCCGGAAGGTGCGCTCGACACCAAGGCAAAACGCGATTCGGTGCGCAGAAATTTCTGGAAATTCGGAAGAAACACCAACTACGACCACATCTTCAACGCCTCGTACAACCTGCCACTGCAATTGTTCCCGTCATTGGACTGGATGAATGTGCGGGCTCGCTACGGCGCGGACTATTCCTGGACCACCGCACCGCTCGGGTTGGCTTCATTGGGTAATACCATTAAAAACGGACAGAACTATCAGATTACCGCAGACATCAACTTCAGGAATCTGTATCAGAAATCCAAGTTCCTGAAGCCATACACCTTGCCGGAACAGAAAAAGACCAAAGAGCAATATGTGGACGCGCTGTCAAAATACGAACAACAGGAAAGTGACGCCGATGCCAAAATCCTGAAGAAGAGAGAGGAAATTGAACGCAAGATAGAAGAGATAGAAAAGGCAGAACAGGATACCTCCAAGACAAAAGATGATATCAAGCAACTGATTATTCAGAAGAAACAGCTGAAAAATGACCTGCGTCAGATGAAAGTGGACAAAAGAAAAATTCTGATGCCGGCCAATCCGAAACTCGATGCTGCGATACGGCCGCTGCTGTTCCTGCAACGCGCATCGTTGAGTTATGATGTGAAGCGCACCTCCATCCTGCCGGGCTTTATGCCATCGCCGCTCTTATTCGGTCAGAGTTTCAGCGAGCGTGCTCCGGGCGCCGCCTTCCTCTTTGGTGCACAAAAAGACACCAACTGGCTGAATGATATGGCGGCAAGAAATCTCATTTCGAGAGATACTTTGCTGAACTATCAGTTTTTGCAAACCCGTCAGAACACCTTCAACCTCAAGGTGTCGCTGGAGCCATACCGCGATCTGCGCATTGACATATCCATGCAGCGCACGAAGGGTGAAACCTACTCGGAATTCTTCAAAACGACCTCCGCAGACGGACCATTCCGCCACCTGACACCACAAGTAAACGGCAATATGTCGCAGTCATTCCTGATGCTGCGCACCATTTTCAGTAAAGTGGATGAAAACAACTTCAGCAATGCCTTCTATAAATTCCAGGAATTGCGGGAAATATATTCTCAGAAATTCGGCGACAAAAACCCGAATTCAGAGGGAATTTATATCAATGACAGCATTGTACTGCCTAACTTCAAGGAAGGCTACGGACCATTCTCTCAGGATGTGCTCGTGCCTGCACTGATAGCGGCTTACACCGGAAAAAATCCGGACAAAGTACGTCTTAATCCGCTGAAAACAATGCCATTACCTAACTGGCGACTCACCTACAACGGCATTGCAAAAACCAGCTGGGGTAAGAAATTATTTACCTCCTTCAACATTACACACGGCTATAATTCTACCTTCAGCATTGGTTCTTACATCACCAACCTGAACTACATCGGCACTGTCGGTTATTTCAACGAAGACTTGTATTACGTGCCGGAACGCATCGACAGTTTGTCGGGCAACTACTACGCGTACTATTCCATCCCGCAGGTGAATATCACGGAACAATTATCTCCGTTGCTGGGTGTGGAAATTACCTGGAAAAACAGTTTGATTACCAATTTTGAATTCAAGAAATCGCGCACGCTCGGTCTGAGTTTGCTGGACTACCGACTGACCGAAACGCGCACCACGGAATATGTGGCGGCACTCGGTTATAAGCTCGCCAAATTCAAATTGCCGTTTAAAATCCGGGGCAAGCGCATCACGCTGAATAACGATATCAACCTGCGCGCCGACTTCTCCTACCGTGATGACAAGACGGTAAACTATCGCCTCGACCAAAATATCGCGGAGCCGACCCGCGGACAAAAAACCATCTCGCTGGCCACCACGATTGACTACATCATCAACAACAAGCTGAACGTCCGTATTTTCTATGATTTCCGCAGAATTAATCCGGCGACGCTGGCATCTTATCCGACGAAAACACACCGCGGTGGTATCACCTTCCGCTTCTCGCTGACACCATAACCGACACGGCGCTCCTGTTTGATTTCATTGTGATTATGTAACATTCGTTACCTTGCATTTCCCGAAATATTCGTTATTTTCGTAAAAAATTTATCATGAACGTTCCAGCTGAATTAAAATATTCCAAAGAGCACGAATGGGTGCGCGCAGAAGGTGACATTGCCGTAATCGGTATTACTGCATTTGCACAAGGTGAATTAGGTGACATCATTTATGTCGATATCGACAGCGTGGGTGAAACCATGTCGCAGAATGATATCTTCGGCACTGTAGAAGCCGTTAAGACAGTTTCTGATTTATTCCTGCCGGTGGGCGGAGAAATTGTTGAATTCAATGAAACGCTGAAAGACCAGCCGGAACTCGTGAACAGCGATCCTTATGGCAATGGTTGGATGATTAAAGTAAAAATGAGCAATCCCGCCGAACTGGACACTTTGCTCGACAGCGCAGGCTATCAGGCATTAATCGGTTAATATACCGTCATTCCGAACATCGTGAGGAATCAAAATATACAAAGCAACGTTGCAAAAATAATTCCCGCCACCCTATGGTCGGGAATTATTTTTTTGGTCTGTTTAGTGCCGGGCAGCAGCATTCCCCAGGATGACTGGCTCGACAAAATTCACTTCGACAAGTTGGTACACGCTGGCTTATATTTAATATTATTCCTGCTAATTATCAGAATTTCCCGGAAAATAAATGCCGCAAATCTGTTTGCCGCCGGCATACTGTGCATCGCACAAGGCATCCTAATTGAAATCCTGCAAGAATCGATTGTTTTTCTGCACAGGAGTTTTGATATTTGGGACATTGCCGCCAACACGGCAGGCGTCCTTCTTGCTGTCTTCTTGGCAGGCAAATGGTATAAGACAATTTAACTTCCTTTTTAGCGCTATTTTTGATATGTTTAGCCTGTGAAAAACTGGCTGCTGATATTATCTTTCCTATTCACTGTTTCCGCGACTGCACAGGACGGCAACTATGACGCCTTTCTGGCGCGTCAGTTCGCACTCAACGGAGAATATGGCAAAGCTGCGGAATACTACGCCGATCTGTTTGAACAGACACCGGACGAATATTACAACGACTATCTGGACGTGCTGATTAAGTTGAAAGATTTTGAAAAAGCGGAGAAAGTCATCAAAACCATTTATAAAAAAAGTGGCAATAATCCGGTCTATCTCACCGACATCGCTTCGCTGTATCTGCAACAGGAAAAAACCGCGGAGGCGGAAAAGCAATTCGCAAAAATCATCAAGGAATTACCGGCGAGCAAGTATATCATCACACAAGTGGCACAGCGGCTCATCGAGCTGAAGCAATATGATTACGCGGAAAAAGCCTACCTGCGCGGCAAGGAAATCCTGAAAGATAAAAACGCTTTCAATCTTGAAATCGCGCAACTGCTGCTTTGGAAAAACGACTATACCGGCATGATGATGGCCTATCTGGATGAAGCGCCCTACATGGCTAACAATCTTTCCGTGATACAAAACGGATTGCAGAAAGGCTGGACGGATGAAAAATCAAAAGACGCATTGGAAAAGGAACTACTGAAACGCACGCAATCCGCCAAGGGCAATTTTGTATATCAGGATTTGCTGGTATGGCTGTACATGCAGCGCAACGATTTTGACGGTGCCGTCATTCAGGCTAAATCGCTGGATATGTTGCGCAATGAAGACGGCAGCAATGTGCTGCGCATCGGGCAAACCGCGCTCGTGCAGAAAGACTATGACGCCGCGATCAAAGCGTTTCAGTATGTCGTACAGAAAGGTGCCAATTACCCGTGGTTTGTCAATGCCAACCTGGCACTCATCAATGCACAGCGCGACAAACTCGTCAACGCCACCGCCTATCAGCGCGCACAGCTGTTTGCACTGAAAGGCACTTATCAGACTTTTATTCAGAGCTATCCGAACGACTATCTGGCGACCAATGCCACACTTGAACTCGCGCAGCTGGAGGCACTCTACCTGCATGAGCTGGATAGTGCCATTGCCCGCACCCTGCCGATTGCAGAAAACAACCGGACACCTAAAGATTTATTAGCCAGAGCCAAGCTGAACCTCGGTGATTACTATATCATGGATGAACAGCCCTGGGAAAGCTTATTGCTGTATTCACAAGTGGAAAAAGAACAGAAAGGTAATCCGATTGGCGAGGAAGCAAAATTCAAGAATGCGAAACTGGCCTATTTCAAAGGCGACTTTGAATGGGCGCAGACACAACTGAAGATTATCAAAGCCTCTACCACAGAGCTCATTTCCAACGATGCCATCGACCTGTCGGTGTTCATCCTCGACAATCTGAATACGGATGAAAGCGACCGCGCACTGCTGAAGTTTGCCAAATCGGAATTGCTGCGTTACCAGCACAAACTGAAAGATGCCGAAGACACGCTCAATGACATTCTGGCCACAAGTGTCGGCACAGCGCTGCAGGATGATATTCTCTATCTGAAATATCAGCTGGCCAAAGACCGGCAGCAATATGCCGAAGCCGCAGGCTATCTGGAGCAACTGTCCGCCAACTTCGGGGATGATATTCTGGGCGATAATGCGTTGTTCTATCTCGGCGATTTGTATCAATATTATTTGAAAGACGAGGAAAAGGCCAAACAATACTACGAACGCATCATTCTGGAATACAAAGACAGTACGCTGGCGGTGGAAGCCAGAAAAAGATTCCGGAAACTGCGCGGCGATATACCGTAAAACGAACCCTTTCTTTGGAACTAAATATGATGTATCTTTGTTAACACATAAAACACAATTATAACATGGGCGGAATTTATCTGATTTCAATTTTGATTATGGCGGTGAGCTGGTATGTTGGCTTCACCATGAAACGACGTTTTAAAGAGTATTCTGAAAGTCCGATTAACTTAACCGGACGCGAGGTGGCTGAAAAAATGCTGCGCGACAATGGCATCTTCGATGTGAAAGTAGTATCTGTGCCGGGCGCACTGACCGACCACTATAATCCGTTGGACAAAACCGTGAACCTGAGTGACTGGGTGTATGCACAGTCCAACGTGGCAGCGGCGGCCGTGGCTGCGCACGAATGCGGACACGCCGTGCAGCACGCTACAGCTTACAGCTGGCTGACAATGCGTTCCAAGTTGGTGCCGATTGTTCAGGTCAGCTCACAGTATATGCAGTGGGTGATTCTGGGTGGTCTGGCAGTACTGATGTTCACCAAAGGACAGATGCCGTGGATATTGCTGGCTGGGATTGTACTGTTTGCCACTACTACCTTGTTCAGTTTCATCACCCTTCCGGTGGAGTTCGACGCTTCCAACCGTGCATTGAAATGGCTGGACAGCACACAGATCGTGTACGGCGATCAGCATGACAAAGCTAAAAACGCGCTGAAATGGGCGGCTTCGACTTATGTGGTGGCGGCATTGGGCTCACTGGTGACCCTGCTTTACTACATTTCCATCTTTATGGGTGCCAGAAGAAGAGACTAAAACAAATGTTCGGATCGTATAAATTTAAAGCAAGCCTGATGGCTTGCTTTTTTATTGCGTGATAGTGTCTTAGATTGTGTAATTTTATGGTATAATATATTTTGCTATGAACAAACTGACCTTTCTTTTAGCTATGACTGCGCTCTTATTCATCAGTTCCTGCAAAAAGGATTCAGATGACAATACTATCAATGTTCCCACAGACGGGCTGGTATCCTATTTTAAATTTGACGGGAATTTAAAAGACGAAAAGGGCAACACACCGGAAGGAAGCAATAATGGCAGTGCTCCTTTCGTTTCAGGCAAGGTTGGCCAAGCCATTTCTGTCAATGGCATTGACCAATACATTGAATTTGACAGAAAAACCTTTAAAAATGGAAACAATATCAGTGTTGCCTTATGGTTTAAAAAGAAAACCATCGATAAATTATTTCTGATTGTCTGTGATGATTTTGCGATATCCATGTCAGATAGCCCCGGAGTTTTTCAGGCAGGCATTGCCATTTCTGTTCCCGGCACCAACAGTGCACATGGAAATTATACG
>JADLAH010000064.1 GCA_020848315.1 Chitinophagales bacterium
CCTCCACAGCCTGCTGCGCATCTTTGGTTTTACCTTTGTCTTCGAGCGCTTCTACTGATTTCCAGCGGGTATCATAGTTGGTATTGGCCATCATCTTATTTTGAAAAAGAGCTGTCAGCAGCAAAAATGCCAGCAGCAAACGAAATGGTATCATAGTCTTATTTTTTGTGTTCATTATGGTTTTTGCTGTTTGATATATTGTTGTACTCTTTCCGCGATATTCTGCCTGATATTCAGGTAAAACAAGGCGTAATCGTACAGGTGGTAATTTTTAAATGCCATCGGCGTAAATGATTTATCCGATGGTTTCTGAATCAGCAGCACGCCATTGCCGCATCTGGCACCGCAGAGTTTGGGCAACAGCTTGCCGGACTTTTTGGACAAGCTTCCCGCATTCGTGGCGGCTGAAACAAACTGAGGCTCACGGGTCCAGTTCAGCGGATTAACAACTACCGCATTTTTGTATTCCGTAAGGAAATCAATTTTTGCATCCATTCCGAAGGTATTATACGAAATATATCCGCCGACAGTAGTCGCACTCTCTGAAACTTTCAGAAAAGCGAACTGACTTTCTTTCACCGGATAGCCAATCAGATAGGCCTGTACCAGTTGTTGCTGCAAAGGCTTTCCGTCAAAAAATTCCTGCAGCAGACGAATCGCATGCAGGGTGCCTTGCGAATGTGCGGCAATGATAATCGGCCGGCCGTGATTGTAATGCTCGAGATAGTAGACAAAGGCGGCTTTTACATCCTGATAGGCCGTATCAAAAGCCGTTTTGGCCGCATCCGTATTTTTTTTGAAAAAATTATTCAGCACCGCCTGACGATAGCGCGGAGCGTATATTTTGCAACTGCCGTTAAAAACACTCGCCTGATATTTGACCGGCAACTCGTCCGTCTGTTTGTTCACGCGCGCATTCGACAATTCGGTATTGCCTTTCAGTCCGGCGATGTCCGTTGTCGGATGAATATAAAATACATCGGCGGCAGCAATGGCCTGTTCGTCCTGCAATCCTGTAGGTGTCCAATCGGCATAATCCTGCTTATCTGGCAGTGCCGCCCAGTTGTCGGACAGTGAATAATCGGTGGCGAAAATCAACGAAGGCCACCAACCAATCAACCATATGATACTGTATTTTCCTATCATGAAACAAAGTTAGCAATATGCTGTTAACGCAAAATACATGCCTAATGTATGCTGAATTTTTATTTTAGCTTGTTATTAATAGTTAAGTTACACAATACTCCGCTAAATAGCATGGTGTTTTCTGCTTGCAGTACAAATTTTTTCGAACGTCGTACAGAATTGGTATCTTTGCAGTATGGAACAAACTAAGAGAACAGAGATTTCTTCATTGGGAGAATTCGGACTTATTGATATTATTACCAAAGACATTTTCCTGCAGCACAACTCTACGCTGAAAGGCGTAGGCGATGATGCCGCTGTTATTGAAAGCAGTCAGGCCCAGGTGGTGACCACTGATATGCTGGTGGAAGGCATCCATTTTGACCTCGTATATACGCCGCTGAAACACCTTGGGTACAAAAGCATTATTGTAAATCTGTCGGATGTATACGCGATGAACGCTTATCCGCGACAGGTGTTGGTTTCTATGGCCATTTCGAATCGCTTTTCAGTTGAGGCCATACAGGAAATCTACGACGGCATGAAACTGGCTTGCAGTCGCTATGGCGTAGATATGGTGGGCGGTGACACCACTGCCTCGCCGAAGGGATTAATCATCAATGTGGTGGCTATCGGCGAACAGGCAAAGGAAAAAATCGTGTATCGCAATACCGCTAAAGAAGGCGATTTGCTGTGCGTGTCCGGCGACTTGGGCGGTGCCTACATGGGTCTGCAGATTCTGCAAAGAGAAAAACAGGTATTCCTGAATGCGCCGGAAGCGGAAATTGAACTGAGCGGCAACGACTATATCATCGGGCGGCAGCTGAAGCCGGAAGCCCGCAAAGATGTGATTGAGTTTCTGGAAACACAACAGGTAGTGCCTACGTCCATGATTGATGTTTCAGACGGATTGAGTTCTGAAATTCTGCATATCTGCAAACAAAGCAATGTGGGCTGTCAGCTGAATGAAGATGCCGTTCCGATTGCGAATGACACGTACAATACCGCTCTGCATTTCAACATTGATCCGATTAACTGCGCGCTGAGCGGCGGCGAGGATTACGAACTGTTGTTTACCATTGATCCGAAAGACAAGGATAAAGTAAACCAGCATCCGGACATCAGCATCATCGGCGAAATGCTGGATGTGAATCTGGGTGTGAAGCTGTTCACCAAAGGTGGCAACTATCATGATATCATCTCGCTGGGCTGGGACGGACTGAAAGACGAAGCATAATCCGCAAACAGTATGTCACTCATCTATACCATAGATTTAGCGGGCACTTTTGTGTTTACGGTTTCCGGTGCGCTCGCGGCGAGCGACAAGAAACACCATCACGATATTTTCAGTGTGTTTTTCACCGGATTCATTACGGCTATCGGCGGCGGTACTATCCGCGACGTATTGCTCGGTGCCTATCCGGTGGTGTGGATTAACAATATGGATTATCTGCTGGCTATTTTTGCCGGCGTGCTGTTCACCCTGCTTTTCCGCAGATACATCATCCGGCTCTACCGGACGCTGAGCCTGTTTGATACTATCGGAATGGCGATTTATGTGGTGCTGGGTGTTCAGAAAAGCATCGCTTTCGATGTAAATCTGGGGGCAGCCGTCATCCTCGGCATGATGTCCGGCATCTTCGGCGGCGTTATCCGCGATACTTTGCTCAATGAGATTCCGCTGATATTCCGGAAGGAACTGTACGCCACACCCTGTCTGCTGGGCGCCGGCCTGTTTGTAATTCTGCACAGCCTGCAGGTGGAAGAGCAACTTAATTTTCTCCTGTCTGTATTATTCATCATTCTCTTCCGGCTCTTTGCCGCTAAATACCACTGGAGTTTTCCCAGATTACAGTTCCGGGAAGAAGCCGATAACTAGTACGCCGTTTTATCTGTTTTCTCTTTCCATTCGCGGAAGGCGGCGGCAGCCACCTCTCTGCCCAAAGGAATCATGGGAATCTTGCGAGCCTGCAACGGCAACGGTATTTCATCATAGATAAAAGAATCGTCAAAACCTATATCTGCGGCATCCTGACGCGTATTGGCAAAATAGATGCGGTCGGGGCGCGCCCAATAGATGGCACCCAGACACATCGGACAAGGCTCGCAGGAGGTATAAATTTCGCAGCCCTGCAGCTGAAAAGTCTGCAATGCCTGACAGGCATTCCGGATAGCCACTACTTCGGCATGTGCCGTTGGATCGTTGGAGGAGGTCACCTGATTACATCCTTCGCCCACAATCCTGCCGTCTTTCACAATTACGCAACCAAAAGGTCCGCCTTTCCCGCCCTGCATTCCCTGCCGGGACAACTCCACGGCACGCTCCATAAAAATCAATTGCTGTTCATTCATAGGACAAATTTAGCAAAAGCAAAATGAGCAAATTCCTGATTTAATGAATTATATCATTTTTTTATTCCGAAAAAATGCATTACTTTGATAGTAAACCCGTTATATGACACCGGAAGCATGGCTGATTCTATTGATTGTGATTTCTCTTTCGTTCGACTTTTTGAACGGATTTCATGATAGCGCCAATGTGGTGGCCACCATGATTTCATCGCGGGCAATGTCGGGCAAGGC
>JADLAH010000065.1 GCA_020848315.1 Chitinophagales bacterium
CTGGCCAAGAAGCTGAACGGCGACGACCGCTATGTGTTTGCACTGACCGGCGACGGCGAACTGCAGGAAGGACAAATCTGGGAAGCCGTTATGTTTGCCGCCGCGAAGAAAGTGGACAATCTGATTGTGACGGTCGACTGGAATGATGCACAGATTGACGGCAGCACACAGCAGGTTTGTGATCTGGGCGACTTGCCGGCTAAATTCAAGGCTTTCGGTTGGGATGTGTTGGAAATGAGAGGCAATGTGATGGAGGATGTTGTATTCACACTGACGCAAGCGCAACTCCGCGCTAAAAACGGCAAACCGGTGGTGATTCTGATGCGTACGGAAATGGGCTTTGGCGTTGACTATATGATGGGCACGCACAAATGGCATGGCAGCGCACCGAATGACGACCAGTTGGCAAAAGCATTGGCGCAACTGAAAGAAACGCTGGGAGATTATTAATTGGACAATTGTAGAATTAGATAATAAAGCGGATACCCTGAAATAATTTAATACGATTTAAAATATACCACAATATAACATGAGCTTACAAAACATCACATACACCGACAAAAAAGATACCCGCTCCGGATTTGGCGTGGGCATCCACGAAGCTGGAAAAGAAAATCCGAATGTGGTGGCGCTTTGCGCCGACCTCGTGGGATCACTGAAACTCGAGAAGTTTATCGAGGATTTTCCGGAACGATTTGTACAAACCGGTATCGCGGAAGCAAATATGATTGGCATTGCAGCGGGATTAACCATCGGCGGAAAAATTCCGGTAGCTACGACTTTCGCCAACTTCGGCACCGGCCGCGTGTATGATCAGATACGACAAAGTGTGGCGTACTCCGATAAAAACGTCAAAATCTGCTGTTCACACGCCGGACTCACATTGGGAGAAGACGGTGCCACGCATCAGATTCTGGAAGATATCGGCCTGATGAAAATGCTGCCACACATGACGGTGGTCGTGCCTTGTGATTACAATCAGACCCGCTTGGCGACGAAGGCAATCATCGAGCGTAACGGCCCGACCTACCTGCGTTTCGGTCGTCCGGTATGGCCGATTTTCACACCGGCAGAGGATGAAACTTTCCAGATAGGAAAAGCGCAATTTTTGTCTCAGGGAACAGATGTAACTATCATCGCATGCGGACACCTGGTGTGGCATGCTGTACAGGCCGGACAGGAACTGGAGAAACGCGGCATCAGCGTGGAATTAATCAATATGCATACCATCAAACCGCTGGATGTGGACGCGATACTGCAATCTGTAAAGAAAACAGGCTGTGTGGTAACCGCGGAAGAACATCAGATGGCAGGCGGACTGGGCGAAAGCGTGGCATCCGTGTTGTCTCAGCATTATCTGGCGCCATTGGAAATGGTAGCGGTGAAAGACACTTTCGGCGAAAGCGGCACACCGGATCAGTTACTGGAAAAATACGGCCTGATGCCAAAAGATATCATTGCCGCAGTAGAAAAAGTACTGGAACGCAAATAAACTTTTCACTTCAAATAAAAAGAGCGATGATCCATTCAGTCATCGCTCTTTTTTATGTGGTGGTGTTATTAGACAAAAAATTTCTTATAAAAAGCCAGTGCATTGCCATGCATGATTTTCTCCACGAGTTCCTGTGGTGTATAGCCAAACCACAACTCTTTACGGTATTGCGTGGATTCGAGTACTTCTATCAAATCCTGTTGCAACATCGGTATTTCCACCGCGGTAGGATATGGATCCATATGCGTGATGGAACCATCATAGTCGGTGCCTAACCCTATCATATCCCAGCCTGATTTCTCGCCCACTGCTTTCACCAGCTGGAACGCATTGTCCCAGAATAAACGGGCATATTCCTTGCGCTGTTTCACCGGGTCCGGGATTTTTACAATCTCTTTGATCAGGTCTATGCCACCCATATTACCGCGGTCGACCATCAGACCAATCAGACCTTCCGATTGATGGATAATGCGGGCTTCTTCGTCTGAAATATTAATACTCCACTTGTACAAACGATCCTTTCTTGTTTTGGCAAACACATCATTCTGACGGATGGAACTGTCCATTGTTTTAAAACCGTTGGCGCACGCATGACTACTGATCACCGGAATTTTATGCTGCGGATTCACATGGTTGTGATTCGTGATAAAAGCATAATATTCTTTTCTGGCGGCCACACTCATGTGTTTGGTATCTATCAGTATACGCTTGCCATTTCCGGTACTCAGCAACTCGCGGATAACATGCCATCCTGCCTCCGTGATACCTTTGTTCTTTCCTTTGTTCTGATTCACCAGACTATTGATAGGCCTTTTGAAACTCGTGGCATGGCCGGCGAGATGATTCCAGAAATGGTGGGAAAGATTAATTTGAAAAGGCGGCACTTTCCAGTTTTTAATAATCTGAATATTCTTTGTCAGCTGTTCTATCAGTTCTTCTTTCGGTATTTTATCAGTATCCGGTGCGCCGGTACCCAACGCATGTCCGCCTTCAATGGTGATGATGCCGATTAATGTGTTTTTCTTTTTCAGGGCGGCTTCGAGTTCTTTGTTATTATTCACCAATACGAACTCACTTTTGCCATCCGGACTTTTTCCCTGCTGCCCCTCTACATAGGCATATTCTGCCTGCAGTTCATTGAAGTAGTTATAATGCTTTTTCTGCTGCGCGATAGCTGACGCGGAATAACCGGTAATCACTTGCTGCGCCACGTGAATGCGTCTGTTGCCTACCAGCACCTGCGGAATGTTGCGCAAATGCAGAAACCCGCGTTCTGTCGGATATAATGAAATCTGAAAAACCCGCACATCTCCTGCAGACAAAGAATCGAGATTACATTGGGATTTCTGGTGGATATGTGCCGCCAGCTCACTGATAGTTTGCGCCAACTTTGTATCTGTTTTGTGCTGTATGGAATCCCACATATTGCACACAGGTTCAGGATAGCCTGAATTGAAAGATTTCAGGTTAGGATGACAGTGTAAGTCGACAGTTAACATAATTTTTTCAGAGATTTTGGTGAATAGCTAAAGATACCGATAAGCATTCAAAATAAATACTAATAAATGTCAAGAATTGTAGCAATTACAACATCTTAAAAGCTTGTGCAGATTCTATTTCGTAGGCGATTTCCAGTAACTTTGCTTCTTCACCGCTCATGGCTGCAAACTGCACCCCGATAGGCAGTCCGTCTCTGCTCACACCCGTCGGCAATGAGATGGCAGGCGCGCCTGTAATATTTTGTGTCGTGGTGAAATTGACGTAGCTGTTGAGTTTCATGATGACCTCCAGGGTATCGACATCCGTTCCGAAGTGGCCGATAGGAGGTGCCGGATGCGACAGGGTCGGACTCAGCAGCAAATCATATTTTTCAAACAGTTGATTATAGAACGCCGTATGGTTTTTCAGATTGCGGATACTGAGCGGCGCTCGCAGGGAAAGAAACGGAAAAAAGCCACCCAGTTGTCTGGTAAACTTTGCTGTTTTGAAATGACTGAAAGATAGACCGGAAGTAGCATATTCCGACAGCATGGATGCAAAAGACAGAAAAGACCAATATATCATGAAATCGCGGGTGATTTTATGTTCAAACGGATTGCTGATGTATTCAACAGTATGCCCCATCAATTCGCACAGCCTGGCTGTTTCCATTACAGTATCTGCCACATCCGTATGGCTTTCCACACCTGCGGAAGAAGCCGTAAATACCGCTATACGGCGTCGTTTCGTGGAAGCAGACAAAACATTTCCTATCGCGGGCAGTGACGGATTTTTATAGTATTTCTCCAATCCCGCATAATAGGCAGCCGTGTCGCGCACGGAGCGGCTTACAATGCCATCCTGCGCAATATCTACCGGCGCGATAGCAGATGCAGAAGTTATATTCCTTCCGCGGGAAGGCTTCAGTCCGACCAGTCCGCAGCAAGATGCCGGAATACGGATAGAACCACCACCATCGGATGCATGCGCGAACGGCACGATACCGGAGGCCACCAATGCAGCAGCACCGGCAGAAGAACCGCCTGTTGAATGATCGGTATTCCACGGATTGCGGGTTTCACCGTGTTGTAATGTTTCTCCGCAAGGCAGCAGTCCGAATTCAGAAGTGCTGCTTTTTCCGAGTATGACACCACCGGTTACCGACAGCAACTGATCTACGATTTTATCATTTTTCTTCGCATGATTTAATTTGAAACCACTCGACCCTTTCATGGTGGGCATGCCTTCCACATCATTCAGATCTTTAATAAAGGTGGGCACACCGCTGAAGATGCCGGGAGCAGGATGCTGCGATTGCGCAACAGCACGGGTATAGTTGTGGTAAACAATGGCGTTCAGTTGTGGATCCGCTGCCTTCGCCCGCTCCACGGCGCAAAGCACGGCTTCTGTAGCTGTAAACGCGCCCTGTTGTATCTGTTCTGCAATCTCTGTTGCGTCCATTCTGCCCAGAATCCCTGTATCAAAGGTGTGCAATTTTTTCATACCTAATTTTAGTTTGTACAAAATAAACAATTGAAACCGTACTATCGGTTTGCAACAGATAATTATTCCCCTTCGGGAAAATTCTCCAGCAAGAACCTGCGCATATTGCCACCCATGACCAGTGCAATATCAGCCGGCGACATACCTTGTTTTATCAATGCCTCTACGAGCAAGGGAAGTCCGGTGATACCCACATAAGATGCAATAGCGCCATCATTATCTGTTCCAAGGCAAACATGTTCCACACCGACCAGTCTGGCGGTATATATCATTGCTTTTGCTGTTGCGTGTATATCTTTTCCACCGAGTGCAGCCTCCCAGCATCCGATGCCGATGAGTCCGCCGGTAGCCGCAATCGCTTTCAGCTGTTGGTCGGTGAGGTTTCTGACAGAAGGATGTGTGCCGTATATGCCGCCGTGCGAACTGACCAATGGACGTGTTGCCACAGCGAGTATATCATCGAGCAATGCGGGAGAACAATGCGCCACATCTATGATGATATTTTTAGATTCACATTTCCGTATGACTTCTTTCCCGAAAGGTGTCAGTCCGCCCTTTTTTACACCGTGTGCAGACCCACCGACCTCATTGTCGAAGAAATGAACCGGTGCCATCATTCTCACTCCTGCTTTATAAAATTCATCTATGTTTTCCAGCTTATTTTCCAGACAATGTAATCCTTCAATGCCCAGAAATCCTGCACTCAGTGACGCATCCTGTTGTCTGTCGCTGATAAATGATTCCAGTTCTTTTTTGCTGGAAATAACCCGAAACGTACCTTCCGATTTTTCAGCCGCTTTGTGCAATGCCCTGCACTGTACAAGTACGCGCTCAGACAAATCGAACCAGGATGACAAAGGGCGGGCCTGCAAAATATAGAGGGCTGTTGTCATATCAAAAGCATCCGCGGAGTTGCTGTTGAAATTCAGTCCATAAGGTGTTTTGGTGACTATCGTAAAAGCCTGTAATGCCATATTAGATTGCTGCATACGCGGAATATCCACCGCGCCTGCATCATTTTTTTTCAATAGGTTTCTGTCCCACAGCAAAGCATCTGAATGGAAGTCGGCGATAAAGGGCAAACTGTCGTACAGCTGTCTGGCGGCATCGCTGATTTGAATGGGTTCTTTATACAGTACGGTATTCGTTTTTTTATCGATATAAGGTGGAACAAACACCGTGATGGTAATTGCTATCAATATCAGAATAATGATGATGATAAGGGGTTTTCTCATGCGGAATATTTTGTCTTATTCTTTGTTGTGGTGTTCATTAAAACGGAAAATCGGGACTCGGAATATTCGCCTGCAATATCAGTTTTTTAAGCATCTCCACTATTTGCGGATATGTTGCGGATACATCTGCTTTTTCGGAAGGATCTTCCTGCAAATTATACAATTCGAACTTCGCCCTCTTTGGTTGTTTGGCATTTAATACCACTGCTTTCCACTGATTCATTCTGATAGCCTGCTTACCGCCTTGCTCATGAAATTCCCAGTACAGATATGAATGCTGTACCTGTTTTTCCGGCAGCTGCAGCAAGGTTGGAAGCAGCGAAACACCATCTGTCTGTGCGGGCATTTCAGCCTGTATGATATCTGCCAATGTGGGCATCAGGTCCCAATTGGCAGATATAAGATTGGATTTTCCGGGCTTTATCTTTTCCGGCCAGTGTACGATAAGCGGCACCCGTATTCCCCCTTCATACAGATCTCTCTTGTACCCGCGCAATCCTGCATTGCTGTTGAAATAATCCGGTTGTGCACCACCTTCCTTATGTGGTCCGTTATCAGACGTAATGATGATAATCGTGTTTTCGTATATGCCTTTTTGCTTCAGGCTAGCCACTATTTCACCCACCTGCTTATCCAGTATTTGCAGCATGGCCGCGAAGGCCGCTTTGGGCGAACGTTGTGCATCATAGGCACCGAATTTTGTGGCAAAACGCAGCGTTTTAATGCCTTTGTAAGGATGTTCTGTTCCGTATTTATTCAGTTGCTCCTGCAGATAAACGGATGGCGCAGCGAGTTCGGCATGCGGAATCACCGTCGGTATATACAAGAAAAAAGGATGGTGGCTGTTTCTTTCCATAAAGGCGAGGACACTATCGTGTATCATTGCCGGAGCATAGACCTGATTACTGTATTTTTTATTTTGCGGAATTGCTACAGGCTCATTGTTGAAATACAACTTTTCCGGATGGTAATTGTGTGCAGCCAGATGTCCGTAATAGCCAAAGAAGCTATCAAATCCTTTTTGTGAAACATCTCCACTTGACCCGGGATAGCCGAGTCCCCATTTTCCAAACATGGCGGTGGTATATCCATTCTCTTTGAACAACTGTGGCAGAATAGTATCTGTCGCAGACAAAGGAAAATCTCCGTATTTATTAACTTTCTTATTGCCTCTGATGGTAGTGTGGCCGGTATGACGTGCAGTAAGCAATGCCGACCGCGACGGTGCGCACACCGGGGCTCCTGCATAATGCTGAGAGAATTGCATTCCTTCTGCAGCCAGCTTATCTATCTCGGGTGTTTGGAACTTTTTTTGTCCATAACAACTCAAATCACCATATCCCAGATCGTCTGCAACAATCAGAATCACATTCGGCAGTCCGGCAGCAGACTTATTTTCATTTCCGAAAGCATCTGCAATTGCCGCGACAAGCAGGAGTATTGTAATAAGGCTTATTTTCCGGATTTGCATTTACCGAAATTACTTGTTTTTCTTCGCTTCTTTGGAATATTTAAACTGGTAAAACTGCTGCATCAGCCAAGCTTCGATTCTGTTGATGGATTTTGCACCGCCGAGATACCCGGCCTCCACAAAAGCTTTGGATGTCTTCTCGAGCAACTGCGCCGCCACATAGGCGTCTTCGAGGCTATTTCCCAGACAAATGCTGTCGCCATTCTTCATAATAGCGCCGTAGCGACCATTTAATGCACGGATGAGATCCTGTTCGTTATCCGCGATTTTGACGGAAACACCCAACAACTGCGCCTGATCATCGAGTATGGGCGGAATTTCTGCTTTCACCTGCGCCGCATATTCCTGACGGGTCAGCAATATCACTTGCACTTTTTTTCTTTTGGAAAAAATAGTATGAAATACGGATGACTGATCGGATACAATGTCTTGTGGTGTAATAGCGGAGAGCGGCTTATTTTTATCCGTTACCAGGATTTCATTATCCTCGAGTCTGACAGCGATGCAAAGCACTTCGACATGCCCCCAACTCTGATAGCCTGCACTCTGTCTGGCAAAATATGCCGCGGCCTGCGTTAATAACTGTATCGCTTCTTGTTTCTTCATCAGGCTGTTTTTTTCTTTTTGGAAGCAATAAACATTTCACAGGCTTTCTCTAAAGTGCGGGCCACTTCAAACGCGTTTTCCAGCGTTGTACCAATACACACCACGCCGTGATTAGCCATGAGCGCGGCATTGGAGGATTCGATAGACTTAGCCGTTTCGACCGTTATTTTTTTTGTATTCGGCAATGCATACGGCGCAGCTTTTATAACAGCAGCGCCCAGTATTTTGCGGTGAGTTTCATCCAGCACCTCCACGTCTTTCTGCGCGGCCGCCACGATGGAGGCGAACATCTGATGCGTATGAATGACGGAGTTAATATGCGTTCTTGTCTTATACACTTCTCCGTGGAGTTTCAATTCGGAGGAGGGCTTAATATTCCCTTCGTATTTCCAGGTATAGAAATCTACCAGCACCATATCCTCCGGTGTAAGTTCATCGTATTTTCTGCCGCTGGGTGTAATGACCATCTGGCGGTCATTAACTTTTATACTGACATTTCCCCAGGTTCGGGCAACCAACCCTTCCCGCAGCAACTGCAGTCCTGCGGCACATACCTTTTTTTTTGCTTCCTGAATATCCATAATTATTTATTTTCAAAACGGGCACTGTTGATAGCCGCATAGGTGGTTCGCAAGGATCTGTACAACGCCTGATATCCGGTAAAAAGGGCATCATACACCGGACGGGTGGAAGGGTCGGGCACAAACACACGGGCAGGCTGTATCATGTTGCGGATGGCATTAAAATCTTTATACACGCCGCTGCCCACGAGCGCGCACATAGCGGCGCCTAAGGCGCCGGCATTCTTGGGCTGCGACATCGTAATAATTTTTCGTTGGGTGATATCCGCAATAATCTGCATCCACGTAGCATTGAATGTGCCACCACCGGTAATTTTCAGTTCCTCCACTTTCAGCCGGAAATCCTTTTCCATGTTTTCTATCGTCCAACGCAGATTGTATGCAATACCTTCAAAATGGGCACGGGCAACATGTGATCTTGTATGCTGATGTGACAGATTGAAAATGGTGGAGCGGGTGGTGGTGGTACTTACCGGACAACGCTCCCCCAAAAACCATGGTGTCATAATCAGATAATCCGCACCCGGACCAACAGATGCTATATCCTTTTCGAGCAAGGCGTATAATTCCTGTGATGATAATGTTGCTTTTTCCGCGGCATAAAACTGCTGTAAGAACCATTCGGTATTAACACCTGCAGCCTCTGTGATGCCGACTATAAGATTTTTAGTCGGATCGGCACTTTGTATACACACCGCGCCATTCTTGAATTTAGGCGAACGTTCCGTTGAAATGCCGACCCAGGCGGAAGTGCCGGTATAGATGTGCGCCTGACCTTCTCCGATAGCGGTTGTTCCCACTGCGGCACTTTGTGTATCATCGCAACCGCCATAAACCGCGACAGTCTCCGGCAATCCCAATTGACGAGCGGCTTCTGCTGTCAGCGTGCCAACTACATCCACGGAGCGCACCAGATCAGGCAGCTTCTGCATATCAATGCCGGTGACTTTGTACAGCGGACGGTCCCAGTCTTTCTTCTGCAAATTAAAGGCATAAGAACACGCACCCGACCATTCGGCCACCATCTTTCCGGTGCATTTATATTTCAGGTATCCGTTTACATCCAGAAATTTATGGGTGTCTTTATACAGTTCCGGATTATTATCGCGAAGCCACATGAGTTTAGGAATCACATCCTTTCCTGTCAGTTCAATGCCGATAATAGATTTAAAAACACCCTTTCCTCCTACCCAACTCATCACCCTGCGGGCCTGCTTTTCTGCGCGACCATCCACCCAGCTGATGTTTCTGTGCAATACTTTTCCACTTGCATTCACAGGGATGATGCCCATCGCCTGCGTGGTGAAAACCATGCCTTCTATCTGCTGTGGCGGAATCTGCGATTCCTGCACCAAGCGATGTGTGGCTTTGCAAATGGCATTCCAATAATCCTCAGGATCCTGCTCCACCCAACCGGGATTGGGCATATACAAGGGATAATCTTCTATGGCAGCGGCATATATCTTGCCTGTCTCATCGGTGAGGATGGATTTCACACTGCTGGTGCCGACATCATATGCTAAAAAATACCGCAATATTATCCTGCCTTTTCTACGTTTTTAAATACTCTTTCAAATCTGTTGAGCGCGTCATCAATCACCTCATCTGTATCCGCCAGACTGGTGTAGAGCCTGCTTCCAGCTAAGGTAACAATTCCTTCGGCCATATAAGCTGCACCGTATTGTTCCATCAGTTTTTTTCTGTGGTCTATTTCTTTCAGTACCTTCTTAATTTTGAGGTACTCGATTTTCACATAGAGTGTTCCTGCCGTTTCGAGGTGGACGATAGCACCCTGATTGAATGCAACAAACGGCAACCCGTACTTATCTATCAGTTGGTTCAGTCCTTTTGTCAGCCTGTCGCCGGCTCTGCCTGCATGTTCGCAGGCTTTGGTGCGCTCAATTTCCACCAGCGTATGATAGCCGGCACAGCAGCTCAGCGGATTTCCGGCCAGCGTTCCGCCCACCTTTACTTTTTTGCCGCCTTCAAGTCCGGCTGCCAGTCCCTGCATGTATTTTGCTTTTCCGCCAATACCACCGGCTGCAGGATAACCACCGGCCACCACTTTCCCGAAGATGGTAAGATCCGGCATCACGTTGAGATAGCCTTGAGCACCGCTCATGCCGATACGGAAGGCGGTTACTACTTCATCAAAGATCAACAGGGCGCCGTGTTTGTCGCACAACTCGCGCACCTGACTGCAATACTCTTTGTACAATGGATAGGTGCCACTTTCCGGTCCCATCGGTTCCAGAATAACCGCGGCAGTGCCACCCCTGAATTTGTTGAACATCATCATGCGTTCCAGCGCCTTGATATCATTCGGCGGCACGGACTGAGTATGCCAGGAACTCATGAAAGGAATGCCTTTCGCATCGAAGATGAAAGTGCCGGGAATGCGCAGACTGTACACCATCTGATCGCTCCAACCGTGATAGGCACCACCCATTTTGATGACTTTCTTGTTGCCCGTCACCAGGCGTGCGAGGCGCAGTGCACCCATCACCGCTTCGGTGCCGCTGCCCAGCATACGGAACATCTCTACAGATGGCATATGCTTGCAGATGATTTTGGCGAGTTTCATTTCATACTCGTGAAATAAACCGGTGGAAGGACCGCATTCATTGATTAATTCTATCGCTTTTTCTTTTACGATTTCATAATTACTGCCCAACACGGTAGGTCCGCCAGCCTGCAGAAAATCGATGTATTTATTGCCATCCAGATCATACAGGTAAGCACCTTCCGCCTTGGTAAA
>JADLAH010000066.1 GCA_020848315.1 Chitinophagales bacterium
AGCGGCTTGTTGACCGTCACTACATATTCCTTTTCGTGTTTGTTGCCTGCCCGCAATACCTTGTTGACCAGATCACCATCGTTGGTCAGAAAAATCAATCCCTGAGAATCCTTATCCAGTCGACCGATTGGAAATATCCGGCGGCTGTGGTTGACATAGTCGATGATATTGTCGCGGGTTGTTTTTTCGGTAGTGGACACGATGCCGACCGGTTTATTGAGTGCAATAAAAACGAGATCTTCCTTTTCGCGCGGCTCGAGTTCCTGTCCGTTTACACGCACCTGATCGCCCACCATCACCTGGTCGCCTTTCTTTGCTTTTCTTTTGTTGATGAAAACGAGTCCCTGTTCTATCAGTTTGTCTGCTTCCCTGCGGGAACAGAGTCCGCTTTCGCTGATGAACTTATTGAGCCAGATGCCCGCTGAATTTTCCATACCGGATATTTCCCGCAAGATAGTATTTCTCCGAGGTATTTTTACGGGAACAGACACCTGAAATTACTTTGTGCCGACAGGTGTATCTTTCTGAAAGATATTAAACAGCAGTCCGCCGAGCAATGCACCGTACAAGGTGCTGTTCATCGGTTTGGAAGTAATGGGACATCCGCCGCTGGCGCAACCTATATAGTGGTAATACGCATATCCTGCTATCGCGCCAATCAGCACGCCGATAATGGTGAGTGTATATTTTTTCAAAAATTCCATGCTATATTTTTTATTGCGTTGAGGTGGGTGTTGTATCTTTTTCTACCAGCAATTTATAGGCGAGCCAACCGAATCCCAGCAGAAAGTGCAGGATGACGACGGCAAAAATGACGATTTCGATACGCATAGCATTCATTGTTTATGCTGTAAAATTAGCCGGATGCCACCACATTGACCGTAACATAAGTTACAATACAAAAAAAGTCCCGCACATGTGCGGGACTTTGTAATACTTAGGTAACCTTTAACTATGCTATTTTAACATTTACGGCGTTGAGTCCTTTTCTTCCTTCTTCGAGTTCAAACACTACTTCGTCGTTCTCTCTGATGCTGTCGATCAGACCGTTTACGTGTACGAAGTACTCTTTGTTTGATTCTGCGTCTTTAATAAATCCAAAACCTTTTGAATCATTAAAGAACTTTACAATTCCTTTATTCATTATAATTATTTAATTAGGCCAAAGGTAAGTATAAATAAATGGCTTTCTGCATTTTATGCGTTTTATTTAATTTTTTAACAATTTTTATTATCTCTTATTTATTATCCATATAACAAAAACACCTCTGAAAACAGGGATTATCCGACTGGCAGACAAGCAGATTTTCTGTAACTTTATCCAAAATCACGGATATGCTTATTTTTCTGATTGGCTTCATGGGTTGCGGAAAATCCTACATCGGGCGGCACCTCGCGCCTGCGCTGGGATATGATTATGTGGATATGGATCACTACATCGAGGAGCAGGAAGGCATGCCGGTAAAAGATATTTTTGAGCAGAAGGGGGAAGCTTATTTTCGCGAGCGTGAGCATGCCTGGCTGCAACAGTTGTCGCCGGAACAGCAGCTGGTGGTAAGCACAGGCGGCGGCGCGCCCTGTTTTTTCGACAATATGGATATCATGAATGCGAAAGGACTGACCATTTATCTCAACCGCAGCAAGTCTGTTGTCATTCCGCGACTGATAAAGGGACAGCACAAACGCCCGCTGCTGGCCAATATGGATGAAACTGCACTGGAAAAATTCTACGATGAAAGGTTGGCTTCAAGAGTTGAGCATTACAACAAAGCCCGCATACATGCAGGTGACGCAGAACTCGAGGATATCGAGGATCTGGTTCGGTTTTATCTGACAGAAAAAACTAAGGAATAACGACTTTGCGCCCCAGTATATGCGGTTCTGAATCGAGCACATACAAATCCAGGAACAGTAAGATACGCGCCAGCCGCTCGCGGATATTGTTGCGGATATTATCTCTGAAGCTCACCATCTCCGCGTTGTAGCCTACCGCCTCCAGTCCAAAATGGTCGGCAATATACAAGGCTCTTTCATTGTGAAATTCCTGCGAGATAATAGTCACTTTCTTTTGTCCGAATACCTCCTTGCAGCGGATCACGGAGTCGTGCGTGCGAAAGCCGACATAATCGAATACCATGGCGGAATCGGGAATGCCGAGCGCGAGAAAGGCCTCCCGGAAATCTTCGAGTTCATTTTGTCCGTACCATCCGATATCACCGCTGACAAGGAGCTTTTCTATCTTTTTCGCTTTCCACAGTCTGTAGGCGGCCTCCACGCGGAACTGCCAGAACGGATTGATGGTTTTCTTGTCCTTCATCAGCTTGCAGGTGCCGAGCAGCAGTCCTACCCTGTTGTAGGGCACTTCCTTTACAGAATAAAAGGTGCGCCCTTTCGCATGTTGCGCTACTTTGTGATAACAAAAGAAAAAAACAAACAGTCCCGCAATAGCCAATGGCAAATACAAACGGAGAATTATCTTTTTAGTAAAAAGCGGTTTCAGACAATGCAGCACGGGATTATTTTATTTTGTAAAAATACTTCAGTTGTAAATCAAGCGGCAGAGAGGCGTAGTTCAGGAAGTTTTCCTTGTAAGGCACATTGTTCTTCTCGAGCAGCCGCACCATATTATAGCCGGTGGTTCCTACATAAAAACGATCATCATCCAGCTCGTTGTAATACACTTTTTCCGCATCGGATTCTTCGTCGTACCTGAACCCCTGCTGATACATTTTATCCCGTTCCAGCAAGGCCGCCGGAGGTTCCACTTCATGTATCTTTTCTTTCAGGTGGTGTTCCATCATCAGGCAGGTGCCTTCGAGTTTCTCCCAGAAGTTTTCCGGCGTTGTCACCCAGAATTTCGTTTTCTTGAAATAGGCCAGCTGCCGTTTGGAGCGCAGTTTAAGAAACTGTGCGAACAATTTCTTCTCTTCCTCAAAAGATGTAGCATCCACGGCCTTTTTCAGCAAATCATTCTCCAATGTGAGTGTATCGCGGTATTCTTTATTGGCCAGATAAATGCCCTGCAAACTATCCATGTCTATCATCTTTTTTTCCTGATAGAGCCGAAGTACATAAGTCATAATCGCTTCATTGGAATACTGAAACTGATGATACAACTCGTGGAGCAATGCCACTGACCATTCCTGTGTGGTGTTCATCACTTCCTTTTCTTTTTTGGTCAGTTCGGGCGAACTGCAAAACAACACGGGCGTTTTGTAATTGATATATCCTTTGGATTTTGCATCGAACTGAAACTGCGTTTCCATGACAAACTTGGCACTGTCGAGCGGCATCCGCAGTTTCCATATTGTCCAGTTGTAATCATTTTCCATCACCGAGTATTTGCTCACTTTTTCTTTCATCTCCGGCTTGGGATGAATAAAGTAAGATGCGTCTTCCGTGAAATAGACAATGGTACCCGGAAAATCCTGGGTGGAAAATTTTGACCAGAATACATCGCCGGTATAGTTTTTCACCAGACGGATATATTCAAATCGGTCCATGATGAGTTTCTCATCATCGGTAGGTTGTATGATAGTTTGTGCGGACAGCAGTTGTACCAGCATGAGCAACATACTTAATCCGATCCATTTTTTCGCCATAAGATTTCTTTTGATGAAAGTAAATTAAAACAAATACGCGCCTTCCGCAACACCATTTTCAAATTGAACGATGATATGTTCATTGAGCGTCGTCGCGATAGGAAAACCTACAATATCCGCTTTGATGGGAAACCGCTTGTGTGTACGGTCGACCAGCACAGCTACAATAATCTTTTTAGGCAGATATTTTGTCAGCGGCTGCAACGCATAAAAGAGCGTGCGGCCCGTATTACCGACATCATCTACGAGGATGATGGTTTTATTGTTCAGGTCAACGCCATTCTTCAATACCACCGCTTCGCGGAGCGGTTCCGGTTTGTTGATGTAAATGGTGGCTGATTCCACATTTTTCTCCGGATCGTATGCAGCAATTTTCTGTGCCAATAGTGCAGCAATGGATGGTGCACCGCCGGGTTCAATACCTATCACCACGAGTTCATTTTGTCCGTATGACAATTCCAGCGCCTGAAATGCCATGCGGTCTATAATCAGGCCAATCTTGGAAGCGTCTAAAATCTTTTGAGCAGTATCGGGAATTCGCATATTTCGTAATTTAGATTTATTCTAAATAAAGAACTATTTAATCATTCTTTCAAATTAGGAACTAAAAATAAGTAGATAATGGTGTATTTTCGCATAAATTCAAAAAAATCACGATGGGTTTCTTACAAATTATTCAGATTCTGTTATTCCTCGCACTGGTAGGTACTGCCGGCTACATTGCTTACGGCAAGTTCAAAGAAATTTACGACAACATCAACATGGGAAAACCTGAAGTCATTGATACGACCTTAGGATTCCGCATCAAGAACATGTTGCTGATTGCATTCGGACAAAAGAAGATGTTCAAGCTGACTTTCGCGGCATTATTGCACTTGGTCATCTATGTATCTTTCTGTATCACTCAGATTGAACTGATAGAAATATTTCTGGATGGTCTGACCGGCAGCCATCGACTGCTGTATCACACATTCGACGGACCAGTGTTCCAAACAATTTATCTAATAGTGATAAACTTCATTGAATTTTTGTCGCTGCTGACATTCTTTGTTACCATCATCTTCATTCTTCGCAGAACGACATTTAAAATTGAACGTTTTAAAAAGCCGGAACTGAAAGGATGGCCGTTCAGAGACGCGTTGATTATACTAGGATTTGAGCTGACGCTGATTACTTTCATCTTCATGATGAATGGTGGCGACAGTGCCCTTCATATTCAGGAACACGGACATGGCTACGGATTCATCCTCAGCGGCGCATTGGGCAATGCATTGTCCGGATTGCCAACAGGATTGCTGGCCTTTATCGAACGTGTGGGCTGGTGGGGACACCTTTCCATGGTGTTGACTTTCCTCGTGTATTTACCGTATTCCAAACACCTGCACGTGATGCTGGCATTTCCGAATACCTTCTTCACCCGCCCGGAGCCGAAAGGGGAAATCCACAATATGCCGGCGATTATGAATGAGGTAAAATCCATGATAGACCCAAGCTTCGTAGTACCTGCAACCGAAGGCGAAGTACAATTCGGCGCTAAGGATGTGTACGACTTATCCTGGAAAAATCTGTTGGATGCCTATACTTGTACAGAATGCGGACGTTGTACTGCCGCTTGTCCGGCTAACCAGACAGGTAAAAAATTATCCCCACGAAAAATCATGATGGATACCCGCGACCGCATGGAAGAAATTTCCAAAGGAAAAAAAGAACACGGACCTGATTTTGCGGATAACAAGACATTGTTGGGTGACTACATCACCGCGGAGGAATTGCGCGCCTGCACCACCTGCAATGCGTGTGTGGAAGAATGTCCGGTAAATATTTCTCCACTGAGTATTATCGTGGAACTGCGACGCAACCTGATTATGGAAGCCTCCGACTCACCGGCTGAGTGGAATAATATTTTCGCTAATCTCGAAAACAATCAGGCGCCTTGGCAGTTTTCTCCGGAAGACAGGCTGAAATGGACGGAAGAGCTGAACTAATTATTGAATTGGGAAATTGTATAATTATAGAATAAGGCTATGCACAGTAAATCTGATTTTGCAAATGAAATGAAGAACAGAACAAAAAAGTTCGCGGTCGAATCTATACGACACTTCAGATCTTTGCCAAAGACTGATGAAGCCAGAATCATAGGAAAACAATTTCTCAGATCATCTACATCTGTAGCTGCAAATTACAGAGCAGTTTGCAGAGCCAGAAGTGAAGCAGAATTCTATTCAAAATTATGTATCGTCGTAGAGGAAATAGATGAAACGGTATTATGGCTTGAAATCATGCAGGAAGCTGATATTTCTACCTCAGACACGCTACAAAAAGAAGCGGATGAACTAATGAAAATATTATCTGTTTCTAAGAAAAAAGTTGCCACTAATCTAAAAGCATAAACATTCTCCAATTCTATAATTACACAATTCTATAATTTATCAATCTTAACAACATGCAATATAAAGTACCAGTAATGTCCGATTTAGTAGCCGAAGGAAAAACACCGGATGTGGTTTTCTGGGTGGGCTGCGCAGGAAGTTTTGACCAACGTGCACAACGTGTGACCATCGCGTTTACAAAAATCCTGAATCAGTTAAATATCAACTTCGCCGTATTGGGAACGGAAGAAGCCTGCACCGGCGATCCGGCGCGCAGAGCCGGCAACGAGTTTGTATTCCAGATGCTCGCGCAGCAAAATATCGCCACTATGAATAACTATGGCGTAAAGAAAATTGTGACGACTTGTCCGCATTGCTTCAACACGCTGAAGAATGAATATCCTGCATTGGGCGGTTCTTACGAAGTACTGCACCATGCCACTTACCTGCAGCAACTGATTAACGACGGACAACTGAAAGTGGAAGGCGGTGCTTTCAAAGGCAAGCGCATCACTTACCACGATTCCTGCTATCTCGGTCGCGCGAATGACATTTATGAAGCGCCGCGTGCCGTTATTGAGTCACTCGACGCGGATTTGATTGAGATTAACAAATGCCGCACCAACGGATTGTGCTGCGGTGCCGGCGGCGCACAGATGTTTAAGGAAGACGAACCGGGCGACAAACGTATCAACGTGGAGCGCACGGAGCAACTGATTGAAGTGTATCCGGAAGTAATCGCGGTGGCTTGTCCTTTCTGCAACACCATGATAACCGACGGTGTGAAAGGCGAAAACAAACAGGACGACATCAAAGTACTGGATATCGCGGAACTCATTGCTCAAAACAATCAATACTAATCAGCATCCTCCCGAACAACGGGAGGATTTTGCTGTTAGACATATCGGACAGTAACCATTATTGTTCATTAAAAAAATCTTGTCATGCTGACGCCCTATCATATCATGCCGACCGAATCCAAAGTATGGATTTATCAGGCGAACAGAAGTTTCACACAGGAAGAAATTCCGGAAATCGTAGATATCCTCGAAAACTTCGTGGATCAGTGGAAATCGCATCAGCGCGATGTGAAAGGCTATGGCGCCATGTATCACCGCAGATTTATTGTGTTGATGGCTGATGAAGCCGCCTGTGATGTCAGCGGATGTTCTATAGACAGTACAGTAAAACTGATTCGTGAACTGGGCGAAGCCTATCAGGTGGATTTCTTCGACAGGATGAAAGTATGCTATAAAATTACGGACGCCATGGTGGGCAGTATGCCACTGCAGCAAATGCAGGAAATGCTGGATCAGGGGCGAATCAACGAGAATACGATTGTATTTAATAATCTCGTTTCCAACAAAGCCGGACTCGAAACGGAATGGGAAGTACCTTTAAAGTCCTCTCCTTTCGCGCGATTCATTCAGTTGCCCGCCTGATTCTGCTGAGGTGCTGAATTATCGGTAAATTTTAGTACTTTTATCGCAAACTTTTCGCAATGCGAACATCTATTTTTTATTCTGTTGCCGCTATACTGCTGCTGGCCGCTTGTGCCCGTCCCTACCGCAGTATCAATATGTCAGCCGTACCATTTACTGAATTCAGGGAAGAAGTAAAAATCAAGTATTCTGTCCGGCAAGGCGTTTCCTACAACATGAAGAATCTCTTTACGGCACGCAAAGAGCAACGCAATGACATCAGTCTGATGGCGTTGAATATCGTCAATATTTCGCAGGAACCGATTCCTGTGAGCGATTTGTTGTTTTCCTGCGGCGCTACCGTCCCTATCGCTCCTATTACCAAAGAAGAATATTACAGCAAAGTGAAACAAAAAGCGGAATTATACTGGCTTTATTCCGCCGGTGTGGTGCCTTTCAAAAAAGGACCGGTGAAACCGTGGCTGTATTTTCCGGTAGGCGTAGTGATGGGCGGAGCCAATTACGGCATTGCACACAGAGCCAACAAAAAGCTCATCAAAGATCTGGATATACTGGATATTACCGGCAAGGTGATACAGCCTGGCGACAGCCTGCAGGGCATCCTGCCATTCCGTGGTGTCAATAACTGCGGCGATATTTTCATTACCGTAAAAGAATAGTGTACCCTTCAAAATATCTTATGAAAAATATACTCTTAGTAATCATTTCCTGTGTGGCACTGTCTGTGCAGGCTTTTGAACCCAACGTTTACATCGGTGTAAAAGGCGCTTCCTCTTTCGCCTTTCCGGTGGCCAATACTTTCAACGACAGCAACAGTGTGAATGAATTCAACACTTACGCGCCCGGTGTGGCTACCAAGAAAAAAATACAACCCGGCTTTAATGTCGGCGTACTGGCGGAATATCATTTTCACAAAGTAGTGTCTGTCAACTTTGAAGTAAACTACAAGCAGTACAATCAGTTCACGTCCTTTGCCTACTTTGATACGGCAAAATTTGAAGGCAGAGATACTGCTGTTTTTCACAGCCATAATTCCTCATTGCAAATGCTGAATATTCCGTTTTACTTCAAATTCTACGTAGGAAAAAAAGTACAATTCTACGGATTGGTAGGCTATAATTTCGGATTTGTATTGGGCGGTAAAAAAGAAATCGGTGATGCCTATTATGTGGATTTGAATAACGACGCCACCGCGAAGATTCCGTACAAACGTAAGGACTTGCTGAATGCGACACAATTTGGCGTAATGGGAGGTGCGGGACTCAACGTTCCTATCAAAGACAAGGTGGCTGTTTTCTCAGAATTTACCGGCAGCTATTCCATCAGCAAATTCTATAACGACCGTGTAGATTACTTCAATATCAGCAAGAAAACAAGATTCTACGATTTCGGGATCGCGGTGGGTGTGAAGATGAAGTTGTAGTGGATGTGAGAGATGAGACGTAAGAGAGTTTGTATACAATAAACGGGCGCCTTCGGCGCCCCTTTATTGTTATACACGAATATTATCTTAAATCAGTTCGTAGCTGCGTTCCACAAAGTTGGTCAGCGCCTCTCCTTTCAGCATATTCTGCGACAATAACGCAAGATCGTACAACTGTTTGGACAACTGTTCCTGTTTCTGATCTTCCTGCTGCAGCAGTTTTCCGATGGTCGGATGATTGGTGTTCACGACCACATTGAAATGGTCGCCCATATCGCCCATCATGAACATACCGCCGCCGCCCATTTTCTGCATGTCGGCCATCCTGCGCATAAACTCATTGCGCGTAATCGTCAGCGGTGCTTCCTGCGGTGACAGCGGTTTCATCTCCACCGTGGCGCGACCTTTGTCGGCGACTTTATCAAACATCGCTTTCACTTTATCCTGTTCTTCCTGATTCAGCACCGATTCCAGCGTCGTTTCCTTTTCAATCAGGTTGGTCATCGTGTCGGCATCTACGCGTTTGAACTGCCATTC
>JADLAH010000067.1 GCA_020848315.1 Chitinophagales bacterium
AAATCGAGAAACATAGTATAAAAGTAGTAAGTAGCGGGTATAAGTACGCAATATTCAATGATTATTTTTTACTTTTAGAGAAAGCATCCAACATGAGCAAGGCATTAGCGGAAAAATACAAAGAAATCGAGGCTGTGAAAAATCTGTTTCTGGAAAAATCGGCCCGACTGACGACGGAACAACTGAACAAGCGTCCTTCAGACGGCGGCTGGAGCGTGGGACAAGTATTGTATCATTGCGCCTTTGCGGAAAGCGGAACCATTCTTGTCATCCATAAAAATCTGGCGGAAAATAAAGTGCGGTTGAAGCGCGACCTCGGCAGTGTATTCCGGAATCTGTTGCTGGTAATGTTTCTGAAATCACCGTTAAAGTTTAAAGCGCCCAAAGTAGTGAGCAAGGTTCCTGACAGCATCAGCATGGAGGAAATCCGGCAATTCTATGATAAAAACAGCTCGGACTATCATACAATACTGAATGAACTACCGGCAGAACTGGAAGATAAATACATTTTTAAGCATCCTATGTCGGGACTCTTTACGATAGAACAAACATTGCGTTTCACGAAGGAACATTATCTGCACCACGAGCGGCAACTGGACGCGTTGTTAGGAAAATAAGTTATACCGGATAATGCAATACAGCGCGCGAAAGGCATCTTTCATCCCGATTTTTTTGCCTTCCTCGTAGGTTCTGCCGTAATAGGAAATGCCTACTTCATAAATTCTGACTTTCGGAATTTTGGCAATCTTGGCGGTCACCTCCGGCTCGAATCCAAAGCGGTTTTCTTTCAGCGTTATACCCTGAATAATCTCGCGACGGAACATTTTGTAACAGGTTTCCATATCCGTCAGATTGAGATTGGTAAACATATTGGAGGCGAAAGTCAGCATTTTATTGCCGATGGTATGCCAGAAAAACAAGATGCGATGCGGTCTGCCACCCATGAAACGGGAGCCATACACCACATCCGCGAAACCATCTAAAATCGGCTTCATCAGGATATTGAATTCATTCGGATCATATTCCAGATCAGCGTCCTGCACAATCACGAAATCTCCCGTAGCACTCTGTATGCCGGTGCGAAGTGCCGCTCCTTTTCCTTTGTTCACTTCATGCTTTTTATACACGATATTCATCTCCGGATGCTGCTCCTGAAACTCGCGCACGCGACGCTCTGTATTGTCTGCAGAACAATCATTCACAACGATAATCTCTTTCTGTGTACCACCCATCAGTTCCACCTCTCCTATTTTCTGCAGGATGCGCTGTATGGTGTTTTCTTCGTTGTACGCAGGTACGATGACAGATAAGGTATGTGGCATAAGTATGAGCAAAAATAAGGTTTTTACTGAATTATAATAAATGTTTGCAGCTTATATCCCGTTTTGACGCACCCAAGCCGCAATGCGTTGCATCGACTGTGCATAGGTAACAGCAGAAGTCCAGCCCAATTCCGTTCTCGCTTTCTTAGTGGATACGGTTCTGTCCCGTCCGGTAGCCTTTGTGGATTTCTTGGCAAACGGCGGTCTTTTTCCCAATAATGGAAAAATGATTTCGGCCACTGCCGCTACACGATATACCAGCCAGAATGGCAAGGAGGCAGTTACCTTTTTATTCTTCCACGCGGCCAGATCATTCAGATAGGTTTTCCAGTCGACATTCCAGTCATCCATGAAGAAATAAATCTGATTGCGGGCAATTTCTTTGGTGATGCATAAATAAATACCATTCGCCAGATTTTCTGCGTCCAGCAAACAAGCGGGATGTTTGCCACCATCTATCAGCTTCAGTCCAACCGGAGTATCCAGTCTTCGCAGCGGCTCCGTCACCCACACCGCACCTTCGCCAATTACCGCTGTCGGGCGGATAATCGTGTAGTATATATTGTGCTGTTTGCAAAAATCTATCACCAGTTTTTCCGTATCAATTTTGGCATCATCATACAATACACCGGTACGCACCAGCGGCGTCGTTTCATCCGGAATAATTTCACTTCTGTCTATGCCCGACGCCACGCCCACTGAACTGATATAGATAAAATGTTTCACCTGATGCTTTTGAGCATCTTTCAGCAGTGTGTGCGTCGCATCGTAATGCGTGGAGTAGAATTCTTCTCTGGTGCCGAAATCCAATACACGGGCTGCAGTATGTACCACCACCTCGCAGCCTGCCGTAATATCCTGCACTGCTTTGGCATCACAGATATCAGCCTGCCACATTTCAATGCCTTTGGTTGTATATGCTTCCACCGAACGATTGGAAAAATAATGTCCCCGTATCTGAAAGTTTCCTTTCTCGAGCAATACCCGCATCAGGTAGTTGCCAATCAATCCGGTGATTCCGGTAATCAGAATTTTCATACTCCTTTTGTTTGTGCCGAATAATCGGATGATTACATCAAAAATAATAAAAAGAAACGGGCTTACCGGCATGCGGTATCACATAAGAAATGGACGACCTGAGTCGTCCATTTCTTGTATCTGTATCTTATTTCTTGCGTTTCAACCAGCGGTCACTTTCAGGATCTTTGCGTTCCAGGTCAAACAGCATGGAAGCATACACCAAACCTCCTATCATCGGGGATCCGTATGCCTGAATATGTCTGTTGTTGTATATATTGGAACCGCCGACCTGCAATGTAAACCATCGCGGGAATTCATAGGAAACCTGCATATCCATCGTGTGATAGCTTGGCACCAGTCCATCGCCGAAGGTGCTTTCCCACTGGTATTTGCTCACCCATTTAAAATTGACACCAAAGCCCAGCCCTTTCCAGATGCGCTGTGCAGAAACACCCAGATTGAATTTGTGATTCGGCGTATTGAAGCCCGGAATAATTGGATCGGTAAGTCCTTTGGTATTCAGGTCTGCATACGTGTAATTAAAAGTACCTACCAAACTTTTCCAGATATAGTAATTGAGCCCGATGGAAGCACCGAAGGCATCCACTTTCTGCTGTGCATTCACCGGCATCTGAATGAGGTTATACGCACCTGTAAGCATTGCATCAGAGCCACTTTCACTACCCACTTCGATCTCCTTGTTATTCGGCACATAATAACGGATATCTCCGATAAAATTGAAATAGCGGTTAAAATAGGCCGAGATATCGACGTATAGTTTGCGTGCAAATACACCGCGGTAACCGAGTTCAAAAGAGTTCACCTGTTCCGGCTTGAGCGGTTTCATATCGAGCGGCTTCAGAATGGTAGGATCCACTTCATAGGTGCTGGCATATTTTTCTCTGAAGTCCAGGACCGACTGATAATCATACCCCTGCGCTCCGTTTAGATTTCCAATCAACTTAATAGCGCCCAAATCGAGGTTGATATATTGATTCTGTAGCGTCGGCGTGCGGAAGGCCTGCTGATAGGAGAAACGGAAAGTATGTGATTTATAGTTACCAATCACAGAAATTCTCGGAGAAAACTGCACTTTGAAATTCTCCGATTTATCTACTCGGGCGGAGCCGATTAACTTAAGGTGCTTCTTGAATAAGTCGACTGTAATCTGTGTAAAACCGCCCACTTCCCAGGTATTCAGATTGATGAATTTAGCATCGAGATCCGGAGAACCGTCCGGCAATGTATCCGCTCTGTTCACCAGCGTATCATAAAAAATGGAACCAAAAGAACGCGGTATGTACATACGGAAGGAAGCACCTGATATCCAGTTGATGTCATGTTTGAATGTATGGCTATAGCTTGCTTCCGCGTGATGGAGCGAGGATTTATCCTGGAATCGGGCGCCGGTATTCAGGTTGGCATCCGCGATGATAAGGCTGTATGCGGAATCAAAAGATGCTGTACCCGGTTGCAGATAAGCGCCATTGAAGGCTTGCTCGAGCGCATAGGCTCTACTGATCTGCACTTCCTCTTCACTCGGATCGTCTTTGAAGTTATCGTTGTACTCCGATAGTTTAGAGAAATAGGAAGAGATGAAATTCGACACATATCTCGTGATACCGATTTTAGATAAGTTGATAGCACCGAATACCATATCATACGACTTTCCGGCATTCTCCAGCGTGGTATAATATTTTGCGGAAAAGCCTTTGTAATCGAGTTGTACCTTATGTTGCTGAAACAGGATATTTTTGATATTATAGCGGTTTGCACCCTGATAGACAGCCGTACCTCTGCCGAATTTATAGAGATATTCTATCTGCATATCTTTTATAGGTCTCGCATACAAGCCCACACTGGCTTTTATACTTTCGGTATTACCGTCATTGAGATCTTTCTCTCTGTAACCCGGCGCTTTTATATTAATGATTCCCGGAAAAGCTACAGGGAAAAAATCGAGATACGCGTTCAACGCTCTGAACTGACGGGCAATGGCAGTATCTTCGCTGAATTGCAGTTTCTGCACTACGGTACTGACATTCACATCCGCACTGACATCGCCGTAAGTATTGGCTTCACTGTCGTCAGCCACCCAATCTCTGGCGCGGAAATAACTGCCTGTTACTTTAAATCCAAAAACATCGCGGCCGTATTTTTTCTTTCCGAAGGCATTGGCATATCGCACTTGGGCATCCACCATTTCGCGGTTTCCGCCTTTCATTTTCACCTGCAGATTTTTGTAATCAAACGGATTTTTCGTCTGCATGCTCACCACCCCCTGAAAGGCATTGGCACCATACAGGGCGGATGCCGCACCGGAAATCACCTCCACACTTTCGAGATCCAGATCATTGGCACCGACGAGATTGCCCACGGGAAAATTGAGTCCCGGAGCCTGATTGTCGATACCATCAATGAACTGTACCACACGAACCGGCGCCGTGGTGTTAAAACCACGGGTATTGAACACCTGAAAACCCATACTGGATGTGGTGATATCCACTTCCTTCATATTCCCGAGACTTTGATAGAAATTCCCGGAAGCAGAGAACTGAATCTGTTTGGCATTCAGCTTCTGAATAGACGACGGAGATGTCTGAATCCGTTCACTCAGGCGGGAAGCCGAAATTACGATATCGTCGCTCACCTTTATCTCCTGCGCTTCCATCACTACGACAATATCTGACGTAGTATTGCTGACTGCAATTTCCTGTGTGGCAAATCCAAGATAGGATATCTCGAGTGTAAGAGGCAAAGCTATATCCGCCTTGATTTCAAACTTACCATCCATATCCGTCACGCTGCCGAAGTTGGTTCCTTTTATCTGAACATTGGCGCCTATCAGTGCTTCCTTTGTATTCTTATCTTTTACATTTCCTTTGAGGATTATTTCCTGCGCCATGGCAGGCAAAGCGAAGAACAGGCAAATGTATAGCGCAAATAATCTGATACAATTATTATAAGATTGCATGTACATGGGTTTTATAGTGAATGGTCTTTATTTATTGAATGGTAAATGTTTTGGTGAGTCGCTGATCTTCCTGACGGATATCCACCACTTCCAGGAAGTAGTTTCCTTTTGGCAGATGAGACACATTAAACAATTCCTGTTCGGTTATTTCTTTAACGAATACTTTTTCGCCGATGGTATTGTAGATCGTTGCAATGTAATTACCGTTTCTGTTGATAAACAGCGAAAACTTGCCATCGCCCGGATTCGGGAAGAGATTCATATCCCAATCTATCACCGTTTTCTGCGGACGCTGAATAGCCGTTACAACGGAGGAATTTCCAAAGACCGGCAATTCGATATGCGTTGGATACTGATCCGAGAAAGCGACGCGCTGCACAGAAACACGCGGCGCATATTCCACACCATTGTATATATAGGTGCGTCCATCCGCCGGTTTTCTGCGGAAGAACTCATTGGGCATAATCGGCACATTGGCATTCACCTGGAAGCGCGGATAATTACTACTGGAAATGAGCACTTTAATTTTGTGTCCCTGCGCGAATGTGTAGGCAATCGGATAGCACTGGAAATAATATTCGTACAATTTTCCAATATCGATATTGGTAAACGGCGCGTTGTCATTTTCCTGTCCGAGGGCGAGTGACTTGGCATATTCTCGGGCACGGGCATTCACTGCACCTTCTACCACAAAATATTCCTTACCGTCCGGATATACATCGATGATACGCACGTAGAAGTCACAGTCGGTCGGACCGGAAGGTGTATTACCAGGATTGGATTTCGCGTACAGTTTCACCTTAGGGAATCCGATGACCGACAGGGAGTCCGGCAGCACGTCTGTTTCATATTTCAGCACACCTTCTCTGTTCATGGTATATTTGGCGAAATTGGAATCTGCCAGGTTCATCTGCCCCTGCGATTCGCGGTCACCCTGCGGTGTCATTTCCAGCATGTTTCCACCACCTACAGTGATGATAGGATTATCCGGATCATGTACATAGGTACCGTATCCTTCGTCTGAAGTCGGTGCGGTGAAATTCAGTTTGCCATTATTGTGCAGGTACATTTTTTTCCAACTCACATTGCTAATCGGGAAAGTATCTGCTGACATCCAATAGTTACCGGCATAAGACACATTGCCGCTGTCGTCAGAAGCACCGACTACATAGAAACGCACCGCCGGAATCTGTTTGAAATCGGTTACCGGAATACTGTCAATTCTGGTGCCGCCACCGAAGCCTTCCAGCATAGGCTGATCGAACTTAGGTACATCGATATTGAATGGAATAACGAGGTTTCTGTCGAGGCGGATTTCCACAGGCACCTGTTTCAAACCATCTGCTCCTAAAATAAAGTTGAGCAGATCGACAAATTTTATTTTGTAATCCTTGGCAGGAAAACGCACTTCTATCTGCGGCAGTGTAGGAATCGGCTTCTGCCATGTATTTTGTTTCGGAATCAGAATTTTTGGTTCTCCTGTTTTGTTATAGCCATTGTAATTAAGGTTATAGCGGAACCATCCAA
>JADLAH010000068.1 GCA_020848315.1 Chitinophagales bacterium
CCATCCGCTCGCTGGCAAAGCCGCGAAAAGTGAAAACACCTTTATTCCATCAGTTGGGTTCTTCCTGGATTCAGCCGGAACCGTATGGCGTAACGTATGTAGTGGCTCCGTGGAACTATCCTTTCCAATTAGCGATTGCACCTGCTATCGGTGCACTGGCGGCAGGTAATACGTGTATTATCCGCCCTTCCCGTATGTCTGAAAATACGGCCCGCGTGATGGAAAAACTCATCAACAGCAATTTTGATGAAAGTTACCTGAAAGTGGTGTTGTCAGATATCCGTCAGAGCAACGAACTGCTCGAACAGAAATTTGATTATATCTTCTTCACCGGAAGTCCGGATGTAGGCCGTCAGATTTATGCTGCGGCATCCAAACACCTCACGCCTGTAACCCTCGAACTCGGCGGAAAAAGTCCGTGCTTCGTGGATGAAACCTTCAATACTAACTGGGGCATCAAGCGTATTGTATGGGGGAAATTTACCAATGCCGGACAAACCTGCGTGGCACCGGATTATGTACTGGTGGACAAAAAGGTGAAGCAGAAATTCGTGGATGCATTTATTAAAACAACGAAGGAATTCTTCGGGGAAGACCCGCAGAAAAGCCCGGATCTGGGACGTATTATCAATGAAAAACATTTCCTGCGTCTGACGAAATTGCTCGAGAAAGGCAATATCCTGATGGGCGGAAAAACGGATATCAACGATTTGTATATCGCGCCGACTTTGATTGACGGTGTCACTGCGGATGATCCGGTGATGCAGGGCGAAATTTTCGGACCTATCCTGCCCATCATTGAATATGAAAAACTCGATGATGCGATTCGTTTTGTCAACTCCCGCAACAAACCGCTGGCATTGTATATTTTCTCTGAAGACAAAATGTATCAGGAGCGCATCCTGAATGAAACCTCTTCCGGAAATGCCTCTATCAACGAGTGTCTGATGCACGTCGGACAGTTTGAGCTGCCATTCGGTGGCGTCGGCGAGAGTGGCATGGGCGCCTACCATGGTGATGTGAGCTTCGAGACATTCAGCCACATGAAAGGTATCCTCAAAAAATCTACGTTGAGTGATTTCAAACAGCGATTCCCACCTTATACGGAAAGCGGTACCAAACTGATTAGAAAACTGATTGACTGGTTGATGTAATCAGCAAATCATATACAAAAAATCCTGAGCATTGCTCAGGATTTTTTTTGTTTAGGGGCGGTCGTTTCTGTTGCGAAGCAAACTACATTATTTTTGCGGTCGCGTAAAGAAGGTATTGAGTTTTTCTTTCGTTCCGATGGCCCACACAATATCTTCTTCCTGAATAACGGTGGAGGAATCAGGATTGAGAATGCGCTCGCCGTTGCGTTCAATGCCGACAATCAGCACGGCTGATTTAAGGTCGGCGGATAATTGGTTGATGCTATGGTTGAGCAGAATACAATCTTTGTTGACAATCATATTTTTCAGAATGACATCAGGACGTTTTTCCTCCACCATGTCTTTCTGTGTGTCAAATAAATCCTGGAATTTTTCGAGTTGTTCGTCCGTTCCTATCACCATGATTTTGTCGCCGGGATACAGGTATTCCCAACGGTTGGGCGAAACAATCGTTTTTTTGCCGCGTTCAATCATCGCGATGTTCACGCCGTATGTTTCCCGAAATTGCAGTTCAATCAGCTGCTTGCCGATGAAAGGTGCTTCCTGTGGAATCGTGAACTTGGCAAAGTGGGCATCCCACGGGACAATAGCTTTGTAGTGCGCTTTCTGATTTTCCTTTTCGTGCAGGTTTTTCAGAAACTGATTTTCTATTCTTTCATAGAATGCATTCAGCGTTTTAGAGAAAATAAAGGAAACCACCGCGATAATGATAATGGCAATAATCAGCGCGATGATAGTCGGGAAGTAAGTGTTCAGCAACATTCCGACCAAGCCGATGGCCAGCCCTATACGCAGGATTTCAATGCCTATGAGCGGACTTCGGTTCATCCTTCTGTCCAGCCACAGGTGGCGGTAGGAATGGTGATGGATTTTGCGGACCGCCAACGCCCAGATTGGCGGTATCATCAGCGTCAGCGTGAGAAGTGTAGTGAGGATGGAGGCTGTCAGCGTTTTATCGGTCAGTTCCGCGATAACAGGATAGAGGTAAGTTTTGGAGAGCAATATCATCGCGATAATCACCACGGAATGTATCACCATTTGTGTCGCATAGGAGCGAAGCAGCGTATTCCATTCACTGGTGGCGGTAATCTGCTGCGAGCCGGAACTGTAGCGGTTGAAGAATCGGATCCAGCTTTGCGGTAATATTTTCTCCAGATAATTGTACACCGGTTCCGATTGTTTGATCATATACGGTGTGGTGAGTGTGGTGACGGCGGAGGCCGCAACGGTAATGGGATAGAGGAAGTCGCTCGTTACTTTGAGCGATACGCCGAGTGAGGCGATGATAAAGGAAAATTCTCCGATTTGCGCGAGGCTCATGCCGGCTTGCACGGATTGTTTCAGCGGCTGTCCGGATAGCAGCGCACCGGCTGAAGTCGCGAATAGTTTGCCGAAGATGGTTAGCAGCGTGACGACCAGCACCGGTACGGCGTGGTCTATCAGTACCTGCGGGTCTATCATCATCCCGACAGAAACGAAGAAGACCGCGGCAAACAAATCTTTGACAGACTTGATGAGATGTTCAATTTTTTCGGCTTGTGTGGTTTCTGCAAAGATAGATCCCATGATGAATGCGCCGAGTGCCGCAGAAAAGCCGACATTCACGGAGATAATCACCATGAGCAGGCACATACCTAATGATACAATCAGCAGTGTTTCGTCGCTCATCAGCTTGCGTGTGCGCGACAGGAGTGTGGGAACAAAAAAGATACCGGCGAGAAACCAGGCGATGAGAAAAAATATTAGTTTGAAAATTTGCATGGTCAGCGCGCCGCCCGCGAATTCTTTGCTGATGGCCACCGTGGAAAGTACTACCATCAATAAGATGGCAATCAGGTCTTCGACAATCAGAATGCCGAAAA
>JADLAH010000069.1 GCA_020848315.1 Chitinophagales bacterium
AACTGGAGTTCCGTGTGCCTGTATTTTCAGTTGAATTATATTCCGGGCAAAAACTCCGTTTTCAAAAACATACACAAGCTGGAACCCGGCACTTGTATCACCATCCATCAGCAGCAGGTAACGACAGTGCGATGGTATACCATTCCGTACAACGCGCTGCAGGCCGAACAAAATCAGCTGTCCTACGCGGAGCAGAAGGAAAAGCTGACAGCATTAATGGAAGATTCCGTGCGGCTGCGGCTGATTGCAGATGTGCCGTTGGGCGCCTTCCTCAGCGGCGGCATCGACTCTTCCGTGGTGACGGCAATGGCCGCCCGACATACACCTCATCTCAATACGTTTTCCATCGGATTTGAAGGCAACGATTATTTTGATGAAACACCCTATGCTAATCTGGTTGCCAAACATTTTAAGACCAATCATACGGTGTTCAAACTGAATAACGACGACCTGTTTGGCAGCCTGCACGAGTTGCTCGAATATACCGACGAACCGTTTGCGGACTCTTCCGCGTTGCTGGTGAATATTCTTTCCAAGTTTACGCGCAAACACGTTACCGTGGCTCTTAGCGGCGACGGCGGCGACGAGCTCTTTGCCGGCTACAACAAACACTATGGAGAATGGCAGATGCGCAACGGCGGATGGAAAACCAAAATCATTCACAGCCTGCAACCGGTCTGGGAAGCGATGCCTAAATCCAGAAATGGCAAGGTGGGAAATATCATTCGCCAACTCGAACGTTTTTCTATCGGAATGGAATTGAGTCCCGCGGAACGCTGGTGGCGCTGGTGTTGTTTCAACGACCTCGAAAAGGTGGACGCCTTGTTGCAGGGCAAGACAGATGTAGCGATGATGGGCATCATTGAAGCCAGACAACAATTCTCTTCTCCGGTGCAGTACGACGGCACGCTCAACGATTGCCTGCTGGCGGATGTGGGCATGGTGTTGCCGTATGATATGCTGGTGAAAGTGGACAGGATGAGTATGCGCAACTCGCTCGAAGTGCGGGTGCCTTTCCTCGATTACAGAGTGGTGGAATTTGCTTTTTCCATACCCGTTTCGAGTAAGATTGACAGTCGCCTGAAGAAGAAAATTGTGCAGGATGCCTTCCGCGATGTGCTGCCCGCCGAGTTGTACAACCGCCCGAAGAAAGGCTTTGAAGTGCCGCTGTTGCAGTGGTTCAGAACCGATCTGAAAGATAAAATCCTGAACGATTACCTGAACGATGATTATATACAGGCGCAGGGCATTTTCGATGTGTCGGTTATTCAGCAACTCAAACAACAAATGTTTTCGGCGAATCCGGGCGATGTGCATGCGCAGATATGGGCCTTGCTCGTTTTCCAGAATTTCTGGCGAAAATACATGGAATAAACCCTGACACAAGGATGACGCGACCACTGCATATAGGAATAGTTGCCAATACGGCTTTCAATATTTACAATTTCCGGCTCGGACTGATAAAGGCTTTGCAGGCCGACGGTCATCACGTGGTGGCCATCGCACCGGAAGACGGATATGTCAGTCTGATTAAAGAAAACGGCATCGCATTTATCGCGGTGAAACACCTCGCGCGCAAAGGCACCAATCCGCTGCACGATATGCGGCTGGCGAATGAGTTGCGCAGTATCTACCGGGCGAATCAGCTGGATCTGGTCTTGCAATACACCATCAAACCCAATATCTACGGTACGCTGGCGGCACAGCTCACCGGCACCAAAACCATCTGCACCGTAACAGGATTGGGATTTACTTTTCTCAACGATACCATTGCGAGTAAAGTGGCGAGAAAGCTCTATAAACTCGCTTTTTCTCTGGCCGATAATGTCTTGTTTCAGAATGAAGATGATATCCGGATTTTTCAGGATAATCAACTGGTCAGTGCCGCAAAAGTTACGCTGGTGCCTGGATCGGGTATAGATACAGACCATTTTCATCCCGGCTTTTGCACCCCGGAAAAACAGTCCGATTCGTTGCGGTTTCTGATGATTGGTCGCCTGCTGAAAGACAAAGGCATTTACGAATATGCCGGCGCTGCCCGTCAGGTCCGGCAGCAATTTCCGGATGCCACTTTTCATCTGCTCGGCGATATCGACACGGATAATCCGTCCGCAATTCGTCCGGAGGAATTGCAGGCCTGGATAGACAGTGGCGATATTATTTACCATCCGCATACGAAAGATACGAGGCCATTTATCTGCGCGGCAGATGCCGTGGTGCTGCCTTCCTACCGCGAAGGAATGCCGCGCGTGATTCTTGAGGCGATGGCGATGGGAAAGCCCGCTATCACGACCAATGCGCCGGGCTGCAAGGATGCGGTGGCGGACGGTGAAACGGGAATTATTGTGGAGGTGGCAAGTACGGAGGCACTCAAAAACGGGTTGTTGCAATTTCTGCAGATGCCGGTGGCAGACAGAAAAAAAATGGGAGAAAAAGCGCGGGAAAGAGCGGAAGCGGTGTTCTCCGCAAAGCATATCCACAAAATATACCGGAATTTGATTAGAAATCTTTTTGCATAATTTAACAGATTTTACAGAATACTTGTTAACTTTGGTTTAACTTAAGTATGCGCAGCGATTATTTTTTATTATTAGCAGCTTTGACGACTTCCTTTGTGCTCACGTACATGTTTATACCATCTATTATCAAGGTATCTAACATTAAGCATTTATTTGACACACCGGGAACGCGCAAATCTCACTACAATGTAATTCCCAATCTGGGTGGTGTCGGTATTTTCGGTGGCTTTGTAATCAGCCTTTGCCTTTTTGCCAAATTTTATCCTGCAAATGGGATGCGTTATATCCTGGCCGCACTTTGCTTCATCTTTATGATGGGCGTGAAGGACGATATCGTTGAACTGGTTGCCAACAAGAAATTCATCGGACAATTGTTTGCTGCCTGTATCATTGTTTTCCTCGGAGATATCCGTATTAGTAGTATGTATGGGTTGTTTGGCATTTCACTGATAGGTTATATCCCGAGCGCGATACTGTCTGTTGTCACGATTATTTTTATCATCAACGCGTTCAATATCATCGACGGTATCAATATGTTGGCCG
>JADLAH010000070.1 GCA_020848315.1 Chitinophagales bacterium
ATGTTATTGGCACAGGAAAAATCTATTTTATAATAGATAATGCTTCCAAAGACAAAACACTTGAGTTGGCACAGGATTTATCCAGAAAGGATCCACGCTTTGAAGTGGTTTGGGCACCTGACAACAAGAATGTTGTGGATGCCTACCTGGCGGGTTTCAAAGTGGCCTACCAAAATGGCCATGATATCATCATTGAAATGGACGCCGGCCTCAGTCACGACCCGAGAGCCATTCCGATGTTCCTGCGCGTACTGAACGAAGGTAATGAGTGCGCATTCGGCTCACGATTCATCAAAGACGGTTCCATGGGCGATTCGCCGTTTAATCGCAGGATGCTGTCAAAATCCGGAACTGTACTGGCCAATATGCTGCTCGGCACCAAATTATTTGATATGACCAGCGGATTCCAGGGATTCCATCGGGATGTTATCGGAAAGCTACTGCAGTATCCGTTGAAATCAAGGGCACATTTTTACCAGACAGAAGTCAAATATCTGCTTCGCAAACACCGTATTGCGGAAGTGCCAATTCACTATCAGGCACCATCGCCGCGGGTATCGCCTTCCGCCATCAAGAATGCACGTAATACACTGTTATACTATTTCTGGGAAAGATTAAAAGGAAACAGTCCTGTAATTTAACATAAAACTATAAAAATCAATAAAATAAATCATGTCAACTAAATCATTAGTTATTACCTCTATCGCGGCAGATACATTGGAAGTACTGCATACCTACGCCCGTGAATGCCAATCGCGCAATATCAGCTTTATCATGATCGGCGACACCAAATCACCGGAGAAGTTCCACATTGACGGCTGTGATTTCTGGTCTGTAGACCGTCAATTAACACTTGACTCAAAATTTGCAAAACTTTGTCCTACAAGACATTATGCACGAAAAAACATCGGCTACATCATTGCACTGCAAAACGGGACGGAAGAAATTGTGGAAACAGATGACGACAATCTGCCACGTGCTGAATTCTGGCAACCTAAGAGCAAGACCGTAAGCGCACACGACATTAAAGAACAAGGTTGGGTAAACGTATATAACTACTTCAGCGACAAATTTATATGGCCTCGTGGACTTCCTTTAGAAGAACTGCAGAAACCATCTGCGCCACTCTCCGATTTCCCGATTAAAGATATCCTCTGCCCGATTCAGCAAGGACTCGCCGACGAAAATCCTGATGTGGACGCAGTATACCGACTCACCTATCCTCTGCCTCTCGATTTCAAAAAAGGCATGAACATCGCTTTGGGTAATAACGCCTGGAGCCCGTTCAACAGCCAGAATACCTATTGGTACAAGGAAGCCTTCCCACTCCTCTACTTGCCGGCTTATTGCAGTTTCCGCATGACGGATATCTGGAGAAGCTATGTAGCACAGCGCATCGCATGGGCTAATGGTTGGTCCGTTTTGTTCCACGAAGCCACCGTATGGCAGGAACGCAACCAGCACAACCTGCTGAAGGACTTCGAAGATGAAATTCCGGGCTACCTGAATAACTACAAAATTTGTCAGGAACTAGGCAATCTGAATATCAAAGGCGGCAAAGACAATATGCTCGACGACCTCCTGACCTGCTACGATATGCTGACCGGCAAGGGATTTGTAGGCAAAGAAGAAGACGAACTGGTCAGAAGCTGGTGCGATGATATCAGTAAAATCTGGTAATGAACCTGCATGATTTTAAAGAAAAGATAAAAGCTGCCCTGTTAGGGTACAGTCACTTCACCCCTGCTTTTTCGCAGGCCGGCGAAGACATGATATTGGCCAATATTTTTCGCAAGATAGAGAACGGCACCTATGTTGACATCGGTGCTTTTCATCCTTTGCGGGGTTCCAATACGCATTATTTCTACCGTTTCAAAGGTTGGACGGGCATCAATATAGAGCCCAATCCGGAGGGTTTCAGTGCTTTTCAGGCAATCAGAACCAAGGATACCAACCTGAATATGGGAGTATCTTCGAAAACGGGTAAACTGCATTATTACATGGTAGATAGTCTGCCCGAAATGAATACATTTTCGCTGGAATTTCTGCAATCCAACGGATTGGAAAGCTATATTTCACGAACGCTGGAAGTGCAAACATATCCGCTGAGTACCATTTTAGACCAACATCTGCCGGCTGGCAAATCTATTGACATCCTGAGTGTGGATGTGGAAGGTTTTGATCTGGAGGTATTACAAAGCAATAACTGGCAGAAATACAGACCAACCGCTATCGTAGCCGAAACAGGTCTAAAGGACTTAGAACACAATCAAACGAGGCTATTTCTGGAATCTTTGGGTTATACGATGGTCGGATTGACGCCGGTGAACACACAGATTAATTATTCCGTGGTATATTTTGACAAGGAAAAACTGAAAAACTGGCGGAACTACTAGTTATTTCAGGTCAAATAAGTCCTCCACGCCGATATAACGTTCCACCGTAAATCCTTCCGCATAGGTCACCCCGATAGGGCGACCAAACTGTCGCGCTCTGCCTTCAATAAAATCCAGGAAGTCAGCCCGCGAGATGGGTGTCTGCGGCTCCTTGGAATCCGGATTGTAAAACTGTGACTTAAAAGCCTTTATCGCTTCCAGCTTTTTATCCATGAAATCTGTGATATCCACCACAAAATCGGGTTCCACGAAATTATCCTGTACATAACGGTAAACGGCCTTCGCGCGCCAGGCCGGCTGTCCGGTATCTACCTTGACAAGTCCGCTCAGGAAGTTGGCTCTGGCAACCAAATCTCCGCCCCTTCCATGGTCGGGATGGCGGTCAGAAATGGAATTGGCCAGTATAATATCCGGTTGGTATTTTCTGATAGCACTGATGACAGGCAGCAGATGATCTTCATTCACTTCAAAAAAGCCGTCTCTGAATCCCAGATTTTCGCGGACATGGATACCCAAAATCTGACTGGCAGCTTCAGATTCCTGTGCCCGTATAGTGGCAGTTCCTCTGGTACCGAGCTCCCCTTTGGTTAAATCAATGATTCCAACTTTATACCCTAATGATATGTGTTTCAGCACTGTACCGCTAGCAGCGAGTTCCACATCATCCGGGTGTGCTGCAAATAATAGTATATCCAGTTTTTGCATACTTGCAAGATACTTACTTTTTCAGCAATTCCCGAATTTCATTTTTGACTTTATCGGAAGTCGGGTCTGTAGTCGGCATGAAATAATCCACCACCTTGCCGTCTTTGTCAATCAGGTATTTCTGGAAATTCCATTTCGGATGAGTCAGCATCTTCATACCGGGTGCCTTTTCTCCCAGAAAATTGAACAGTTCATGTTGCTCCGCTCCTTTCTTCACATGGATTTTATCCATGATAGGGAACGTTACGCCATAATTAATCTGGCAGAATTCTTCCGCTTTATCAGATGACAATGGCTCCTGTCCCGCGAAATCATTGGAAGGGAAACCAATAATTTCGAACCCTTCTGCTTTAAATTCCTTGTAGAGCTTTTCCAATTTATCGAGCTGTGGTGTCAGTCCGCACTTGGATGCGGTATTTACCACCATCACTACTTTTCCTTTGTATTCCGAGAGGTCTACTTCTTTATTTCTTGCGTTTTTGACCCGGAATTGGTGTATTGAATTGTTCATTTTCTATAATGTATTTAGTTCCGTCTGTTTGATATATTTCCTGCAATCGGGCGATATAGTTTTCAATTTCTCGGTGCTCACCGGTCGGATCATAGGTTGCCTTTAAGTCCAGGTCGAAGAATTTACCGCCAAAATTAAACCAGAAAGCCTTCCAACCGCTTCGGTACTCTTTGATTAAGTCAAACACGGTTTGTCCCGTTTCCCGGTGAATCAGCAGAATCAGGTATTGCCCCTGCTTACGGGTCAGATTCTTCAGGTTGCTTTCAAAGGTAGTACGCAGCACTTTCTCGCACTCATCCAAATAACGTTTTCGTTGCTTATTTGTTTTTATTAATTTCAGATCATCGTCAATCTTCTTCGCCAAACGGGCTGTCCGCAGCGCATAAGGATACACTTTTCGCAAATAGCGCATCTGCCATTCCTCCAGTTGCACCTTGGACAAACGGGTGGCCTGCACCTCCACCGGATCGAGCACAATCTCGGGTAATGTGTCGCCCAACAGGATAATTTTCGGCAGTACAATGGTATCATACGGCGATTGCGCGTGAAGGGCGGCCGATAGCAGCACAGAAAAAATCAGGGTCAGAAAAATGCGTTGCACGTGTTCTAGGTTATGCTCAAATAAACGAAATATATGCCAATTTAATTCATTTTACCGTCGGATTCTGCGATTTTAATAAATTTTAGCAAAAGAGACACAGATACGGCAGGAATATGATAATTTTATTGCGACATGAAACAAATGACGCCTGCAAAGCTACTACTGCTTCTTTTATTAACATACACGGTTTCCGGAAAAGCGGAAAACGATCTCGGTTTTTTCAGAAAAAAGTCGGCACCGACACTGAAAGATACCGTAAAAATCAATGAGCTGTACGATTGCTTCCTGCAATTCCGCGCCACCGAGCCCGCCAGGGCCAAAGCTTGCCTGAAGCAGTCTATCGCGTTGGCGGAAGCCCTCGACCTGCCGCAACAGAAAATGTTGCTTTACAATGACATGGGCACCTTTTACGACATCAACGGCATGGCCGACTCCGCGTTCCATTTCCTGCATTTGAGCCTGGAACTCGCTCAATTGCACAATGATCAGGAGCGCATCGGAATGGCGTACAAGAATATCGGCATCGTGTATTATGATATCGCTGATTACGCCAACGCCATGTCCAATTTTGTCACGTCCCTCAAGATCCACGAAAAGAACAACAACCAAAAAGGCATTGCAGATGCCTATATCTGGATGGGCATTGTAAATGAATTCGGCCTGCAGAAATACCGGAAAGCTCTCGACTATCACCGGCAGGCATTGGCTATTTACGAACAACTGAATGCGGATGAACGAAAAGCATACAGCTACAACAACATCGGGAACTGCTACAATAAACTGCAAATGCCGGATTCCGCTATCTATTACTTTAACCGCTCTCTGGAGATTAAGATAAAAAGAAAAGACTCCATTTCCATCGGGAATACCTACAACAATATCGGCACGGTCTATTACGACAACGGACAATACCGTAAAAGTCTGGAATATTACCAGCAATCCCTCGCTTATCGCATCAAAGCCAATGACCTGAGTGGTATTGCGAGCTGCCATATTAATATCGGCAATGTATATCTGCAACTGAAAGACTACGGCAAAGCTCTCGAATCGCACACGGAAGCTCGCCGCATTTGTGAACAGATTGCCTACAACGATGGGCTGATGGCCGCATTGGACGGATTGGCTACCACTTTTGCCGCCAAAGGGGATTTTCAGAATGCCTACACGACCAGACTGGAGCACGAACGCATCAAAGATTCTGTGTTTAACATACAGTCGGTGCAGCAGATGGAAGAATTGCAGGTACAATACGATACGGAGAAGAAGGAAAATCAGATTGTACAACAAAAACTGAAACTGAGTCGCCGCAACCTTATGATTGGGGCATTGTCCGCCATTTTCCTGCTGTCGCTGCTGACATTTTATCTTATCTACAACCGCTACAAGCTGCGTCAGGAACGCAGGCTGCAGGAAGAATTGCTGAAAGAAGAAGAAAAACGTACCCGCGCCATGCTGGAAACGGAAGAGAATGAACGACAACGACTCGCCCGCGAACTACACGACGGCGTAGGGCAACTCCTCACCGCCTCCCGACTGATGCTGAATCCGCTGTACACCAATGCACAGACGCCGGAAGAGAACAAACAACAGATTAAACAAACTATTGACATACTGGATGATTCCATATTGGAAATCAGAAATATATCTCACAATATGGTGCCGGATATCCTGCAGAAATACGGATTGGAGAAAGCTATCCGGCATTTTACAGACCGCATTCGCCAGATGAGAAAAATAGATATCCAGGTGGAATCCCACGAACTGGATGAGAGCAAACTGGATGTCACCAGCCAACTGATGCTGTACCGGATTGTGCAGGAAGCCGTGAACAATGCCCTGAAATATGCGGAAGCCGGTCGCATTCACATACAACTCACGGCAGATGAGAACGAACTTTCTGTCATGATAGAAGATAATGGCAAGGGATTTGATGTAAATCAAATAAAAGAGAAAGGCGGCATTGGCATGCGGAATCTGCAATTAAGGACGGAATATCTGAAAGGTCACCTCAGTATTGACTCCTCTCCTAAGAGCGGAACCACCATAATTGTAGAAATTCCCTTATCTTAACGGCGTCAAATGATTGAACCAATTAATTTGCAGTGATGAATACATACAGAATAGTTTTAGTGGATGACCATCAGATGTTGATAGATGGCTTAAGCGCTATTCTTTCTCATTATCCTGAAATCGAAATTCTGAAATCCTACACCAACGGCAATTTGCTGGTGGAAGAAATCAATACCGTACAGCCGGATATTGTACTGACAGATATCAGCATGCCGATGATTGACGGCTACGAGATGACCAAGCAAATCAAGAAACTACGCCCTGCCACGCAGGTAATTGCCGTTTCTATGTCGGGCAATATCGCGGACATCAACAAAATGCTGGATGTCGGCATATCCGGATATGTATTGAAAAATGCCGGCAATCAGGAACTCATTGAAGCCATCCGCAAAGTGGCACAGGGCAAAATGTATTTCAGTGATGATGTAACGGAGGAAATGGTGAAAAACAAACACACCAAAACGGAAAAGAAAGAAGACCAACCGACACTCACGGATCGCGAACTCGAAATTCTGAAACTGATCGTGCAGGAACTGAGCAATGCGGAGATTGCCGATAAACTCTATATCAGCGAGCGCACGGTGGAAACCCATCGCAAGAATATGATCCGCAAGTTCAA
>JADLAH010000071.1 GCA_020848315.1 Chitinophagales bacterium
CTCCGGGAAAGGAAAAATTCGTCAGACATACATCATTTATTGCCAGTTCGGGATGTTGTTTCACGTATTGTATGGCTTTCCACATCCATGAAGCCATCTCCAGCGGATTCGACTGAAAAGAGTATTTACGTTTCGATTTCAACCGTATAATCGTCAGGTTTTCTTTTTGAGTAATCTCCTCTTCCGGATGAAACCAGGTGGTAATTAAGGTGACGCTGTGCCCTGCTTTGACAAATTCCTGAATCAGTTGCTGTGTAACAATCCCTGCACCACCGCCGATAGGTGGGTATTCATAGTTTAACAGGAGTATATTGAGCTGCTTGCTGATGATATTTTCATTTAGGGTTTAAGACATTTTATTTCCAGCCATTCCGCCGGATAAAATTCCGGTTGCCCTTCAAAAATATCAATATTATGTGTCTTTTCAAACTCAAAGCGTACGCTTATATCATCTTTAAAATCAAAACGCTTGATAAAAACTATTTCAAAGCCGCTACTTCTGAGTGTTTCAACAACCGTATTCAGGTCGAGTGTATTGTACTGATAATGCTGATTAACAGACTCAATAACCGCATCTGTTTTCTTTTGCTGCGCTGTATCGTAACTGATTTTCCGATAAAAATCCTTGATGTAAATATATCCGCCATTCTTCAGCATTTCATAGGATGCCGATATGACTCGTTTTATATCATTTGAATGTCCCAGGCTTTCCAGGAAATATACAGCATCATATTTGCCCGGCTCAAAACAGGACGTCAGCTGATGATAATCTCCTTCTTTAATCTGTACGAGATGCTGTATTTTTTGTGCCGCTATCTTGCGTCGCGCTTCAGCCACCTGTACCGGCGATATGGTAACAGCATCTACTTTTACCTTGTATTCCTTTGCGAAAAAGATGGCAGGACCGCACACACCGCAACCCGCATCAAGTATGCGCATCCCGTATTTCAGACCACTGCTTTTTGCTATATAATGCAGTAATGTCGCGGGTTTTCCCGGTCGGAAAGCCTGTATTACCTCTCCATAAATCTGTAGGTATGAGGCCGTCATTGTATCATAATATTTTCTGACTTGATCAGGACTGAACATGGCTATATCTGAATGTTATATCATTTTATTGATGACTGATTTTCCGCAAAAAGAGCTTCTATTTCCTGTTTGAACTGTTCCTGCAATACTTTCCTTTTCAGTTTCATGGTAGGTGTCAGCTGTCCTGACTCAACAGTCCATTCCTGTGGCAGCAGCCTGAATTTCTTGATTTGCTCCCACTTTCCAAAATGGCGGTTATAATGGTCTGTTTCCTTCTGAAACAATGTCAACACCTCGGGTTTCTGAAGAAGTAAATTCATATCATTTGCGGGAATATTCTTTTCCGCTGCCCAAGCGGAAAGTTGCTGAAAAGACGGCACTATCAGTGCCGCAATATATTTCTTATCATCACCGCCTACTACCATCAATTGTTCGATATATGCACTTTCCTTCATTTTGTTTTCAATCGCCTGTGGTGCGATATATTTACCACCGGCTGTTTTAAATAATTCCTTTTTCCGGTCGGTAATTTTGAGAAAATGTTGACCGAAATGCTCCACCCACGTGCCTATATCGCCGGTGTGAAACCAGCCGTCATTATCTATAACTTCTGCGGTTAAATCAGGACGATTGTAATATCCCTTCATCACATTTTTGCCTCGGGCAATGATTTCTCCGTCTTCCGCAAGCCGGATCTCCACGCCCGGCAATGGCATTCCGATGGTTCCCACACAGCGTTCCCGTTCGGGTACGCGGTTGGTAGTCAGCACCGGTGATGTTTCTGTCAGGCCATACCCTTCTATGACATGCACACCTGCCGCCGTGAAAAGCTTGATTAATCTGGGTTGCATGGCCGCGGCTCCCGTAACGATAAAATGCACTCTGCCACCTAATGCTTCCTGCCATTTGGAAAACACCAGCTTCCGGGCTATGTACAATTTAATATCATACACGATGCCCTGACTGACGCCCAGTTCATAGTCTTCGCCTACTTTCATACTCCAGAAAAACAAGCGACGACTGATACCGGTTAAGGCGTTTCCTTTGGCCAGTATCTTTTCGTATACTTTCTCCAAAAGACGCGGGACGGTAGTAAAACAATAGGGCTGCACTTCTTTCAGATTTTCCGCAATGGTATCAAGGCTTTCCGCGTAGTAGACATGTATACCCAACATCAAATAGGCAAAAAATACCGCGCGTTCAAAACTGTGGCAGAGTGGCAGAAAACTCAACGAGCGTTCACCTTCCAGAAACGGGAATACCTGAGAAACAGCTGTCAGATCACTCACAATATTCGCATGTGTCAGCATCACCCCTTTGGGATTTCCTGTCGTGCCCGAAGTATAAATAATGGTGGCGATATCCTCGTCTTCTACCGCATTTTTTGCAAGGGAAATACGCGCTGTATCCACGGTTTCAATTTTATCCAGTACCTCTTTCAGACAAGGAACTCCGGCTATTTTATCAAAAGAAATAATTCCTTTTAATCCGGAAATTTTATCCCGCAATGGCTGCACTTTCTTCAGTATTGCAGCATCGCCCACGAAAGCAAACTGAATACCTGCATCCTTGAATATAAATGCGTAATCATCTTCCGAAATACTCGGATACATTGGCACATTGATAATGCCCAGCTGCTGCGAACCTATATCGGTAAAATTCCATTCCGGTCTGTTGGCACTGATGATGGCAATCTTATCGCCTTTCTGCAATCCTGTATGAAGCAACAACTGGCTTACTTTATCGGACAAGGTCTGCACATCCTGATAAGTATAATCTTTCCAGGATTTGCTACCATCTGCCTGCACATCTTTGGCAGATAAAAAGATGGCTTCGGGTTGACTTTCTACCTGAACAGTGAGAAAGTCAAATAAGCGTTTTACTTCCATGCTGCTTTATTTAATCAGCTTACTGACTGCCTTAAATTCGGCGGTTCCTGCACAGTCCATCAGCATAAACAATATCATTTCCACAGAAACAATGAAAGCGCCTGACTGCCGCATTCTTTCCAGTGCCAGCCATTTATTTTCAGGTGTCCGGGAAGAAACGGCATCAGCCACCACATGCACTGTATAGCCTTTTTCTATTGCATCCAGTGTTGTCTTCAGTACACAGATATGCGCTTCCACACCGCAAATAATCAGGTGTTTTTTGTTGGTGCGCTGCAGTTGATCCAGCAATACCGGCTGCAACATACAACTGAAAGTATCTTTCTCAAAAACAGGTATTTCCGCAGTGCGTTCTATTTCCGGCAGCGTGTGGCCTAATCCCTTCGGATACTGTTCCGTCACTACAACATCCATACCAAGTATACCTGCTCCTTTGATAAGCTTGTTGACATTATCTGTTATTTTATCCTGCTCATGTATGACGGGCATCAATCGTTCCTGTACATCAATCACCATTAAGATGCTGTTGTCTGTTGCTGGTATTCCTGTAGTCATGGTGTTTATTCTTTAAATTGTTATTACATACTGATAGAACCTTTTCTGAAATCGGATTTTCCGATGATGGCATTAATGATATACGGAATTCCATTTCGACTACTTTCCTTCGCCCGCGCTACGGCCTGTATGAATCCGTCCATATTGTCTACGCGTGCACCATCACCGCCGAAGGCCGTTGCCAGCAACTGATAATCGCTGTACGCGAGATTCATTGCACAGTCACTCTTTAAAAACTCCACCTGATCGCGGGCAATCTGACTCCAGCAGGCATCGTTGCCTATCAGCGAGATAACGGGCAGATTGAATCGTTTAAAAGTATCGTATTCCATCAGACTGTAGCCGGCGCTGCCATCTCCGTAGATAATCCAGACTTCTTTTTCAGGATATACCAGCTTGGCTCCCAGGGCGAATCCTGCGCCAACACCGAGTGTACCGAACACACCGGGATCTAACCAACTGAGTGGCGCGCGCGGGCGAAGCGTATAGGCGGAAGTGGCGACAAAATCACCGCCGTCTGCCACAAGGATAGTATTGTCATCCAACCGTATATCCAGTTCTTTAAAAAGTGCCACCGGATTTAATCCTGTATTCACAGGTGCGCCGGCCTGCTCCGCGATATTGGCTTCTCTTTTATTATCTCTCTCCTTCAACTGCTCCAGCCATGCAGTATAGCTTCCTTTAAATTTCCCGGCCAGTTCAATGAGAAAATCCTGCGGATCTGCCAAGATAGCCACCGTTGGTTGCTTGTTTTTACGCAGGTCTTCGCGGCTTCTGTTGACCGATATAAACTTTCTTCCACCAATATGATTGCCGTAATCGAGTCTGAAGTCATTCGGCACACCGGCCAGTATAATTAAATCCGATTCCTTGATGGCATCCTTGCGATGATGGCGCATCTGCAAGGCACTGTCTTTGCCCAATAAGCCCCGCGCCATGCCGCTCAGATAAACAGGTATGCCCATTTCCTGTACCGCTGCCGCCAATGCCTGTGCTTTGTCAGCCTGCATCATGGCGCCGCTGCCAATAACAAACAAAGGCTTTTGAGCATTGCGCAGCAATTTCAGCGACTGTTCCACATCATACGAGGAATGTCTCGGAAAAGAAACGGACTGTAAGGGTTCATTAAGATTAACCGCATCCTTATCAGCAAATAACCGTTTGGCGTGGAAGTTGATATACCATTGTATCGCGCGTTCCTGCATATTTTTAGGCGGTGTTTCCTTGCTTTTGGCACCATACCAGCTGCGCACCAGTTCTTCGTCGTACAACGTATCGATAGGGCATTCCACAAAAACAGGACCCGGCACGCCTTCCTGTGCCCGCCAGAATGCCTGTTCCAGCACGGGAACGATATCTTTTACTTTGGTTATAGTGGCACTCCATTTACACACTGCCTTCATAATGGATAGCTGATCAATATCCTGTAAACTGCCGCGTCCTTTCAGGATGGTAGCAGCCGCGCCGCCTAACAGAACCAGCGGCGATTGTGCCAATGCCGCATTCTTGACGGCCGTAATGGTATTGGTCACACCGGGACCTGCGGTTACTGCCGCTACACCCGGCACACCGGTGAGTCTGGATACCGCATCCGCTGCGAAAACAGCATTCACTTCGTGTCTCGTGTCGATTACACGGATTCCCAGTTGCTCTGCTGCCACGAAAATGGGAGAAATATGACCGCCGCATAAGGTAAACAGATAACGTACACCTTGTTTTTGCAGTACATTCGCGATGATTTGGCCACCGTTCATAAGAAGAGATTTTAATAAGCTATAATTTCAAAAAGGTCAATCCTTTTTTTGATTGCACGGACAATTCCTGAATGGAAGTATTTTCCAGCATATCACGAAGGGCAACCCTGATTTTCTTAAACTTTTTGTGTATCGGACAAGGATGTTCTTCCGAACAGGCTTTCAATCCGAGGCCGCAGGTGGTAAAAACATCCTCTCCGTCTATCGCTTTGACGATATCTGCCAAACGGATATTTTTTAACTGACGCGCATTTATTTCATATCCGCCCGACTTTCCCTTCACGGAATCTATGATACCATGATTGGCCAGCTGTTGTAATATTTTTGCAGTAAATGCCACGGGTGAATCTATCTCCTGCGCGATATCCTTGAGGCTCACGCGTTCCTGCTGTGTAGATTTATCTACGATATAAATGGTGGCTCTTATGGCGTATTCACAGGCTTTGGAGAACATTATGGTGTCGCTTGGATGATTTACAGATTAAATGTAAGTAATAATTTTTAAATTCGGATACTTTTATCCGAATTATTTTTTCAGCGCTCATAAAAAAAAGCCTGACACAAGTGTCAGGCTTTAAAATATCTATCAAAAAGATTTAATCAATGGAATTGTTCAGCTTCTGTAGAACCAGCCAAAGCAGTGGTAGAAGACTGACCTTGCTGACAAATTTGTTGAACAGCATCGAAGTAACCTGTACCAACAAATGATTGGTGTTTGATTGCCTGGAAGCCAGCAGACTCGAGTGCAAATTCTCTTTGTTGTAACTCGGAGTAACCAGCCATACCGCGTTCCATGTATGCTTTACTCAATTCGAACATCACGGTGTTGTTAGCGTGGAAACCAGCTAAAGTGATGAACTGGAATTTGTAACCCATTGCAGCCAGGTCTTCACGGAATGTTGTCATTGCTTTCACATCCATGTATTTTGCCCAGTTGAATGATGGAGAACAGTTGTAAGCCAACATTTTTCCAGGATATTTTGCGTGAATACCTTGTGCAAATTCTCTTGCCATTCCTAAGTCTGGATTTCCTGTTTCCATCCAGATTAAGTCAGCATAAGGTGCATAAGATAAACCTCTGTCGATACCTTGCTCCAAACCGTTTTTAACGTAGTAAAAACCTTCTGGCGCACGTTTTCCTTCGATGATAAATTTATGGTCACGTGGGTCAATGTCAGACGTAATCAAGTTAGCAGCCTCAGCATCTGTACGGGCAATCACCAAAGTAGGAGTTCCACAAACGTCAGCAGCCAAACGGGCAGCAGATAATTTATTGATAGCCTCTTGTGTTGGCACCAATACTTTACCACCTAAGTGACCGCATTTTTTTGCAGAAGCTAATTGATCTTCCCAGTGTACACCAGCTGCACCAGCTTCAATCATTTGTTTCATTAATTCAAATGCATTCAGGTTACCACCAAAACCAGCTTCGGCATCTGCAACGATTGGAACCATCCAGTCACGGGTTGGCTCGCCTTCCATATATTCAATCTGGTCACGACGCATCAAGGAGTTGTTGATACGTTTAACCACCATAGGAACAGAATTCGCAGGATATAAAGATTGATCCGGGTACATTTCAGCAGAAAGGTTAGCATCTGCCGCTACTTGCCAGCCTGAAAGATAAATAGCTTTCATACCTGCAGTAACTTCCTGAATTGCCTGATTACCATTATAAGCACCTAAGCCGGCAACCCAGTCATCTGTATGTAATTTTTTCCATAATTTTTCAGCACCGTTCTTAGCCAAAGTGTATTCAATTTGTACAGAACCACTGATGTTAATTACTTCTTCAGCTGTGTAATCTCTTTTAACGTCTTTCCAACGCGGATTGGTTGCCCATTCTTTCTTAAGCGCTTCCGCTCTTTCTTGTTTTGTTGCCATTTTTATTGAATTAATAAGTTATAAATAAGATAAAATGATTAGTCGATATAATTGTATGCTTCGAGTGTCAGGAACTCTTCGAGTGTATCCTGCAAACTCATTTTGGTGAACAGTTCTGTAGCCAGATCAAACTTGGAGGCCGCATATTTATCTCCTAAAGCAGCTTTGTAAGCTTCTTTCTGTTCGTTGATCAATTGTTGTACCAATTCGGCAGTTACTTTAGTTCCGTCATCGAGTTTGGCATCTTCATGGTGTACCCACTGCCAAACCTGTGTACGGGAAATTTCCGCGGTAGCAGCATCTTCCATCAGGTTGTGAATAGGCACACAGCCGTTACCTCTCAACCATGCTTCGAGGTACTGGATTCCCACGTCGATATTATTTTTCAGGCCTGCCAGCGTGATAGTACCTTCCGGCACTTTCAGCAAGTCTGCAGCTGTTACATGTACGTCTTCACGTTTCACATGAATTTGGTTGGGTGTTGGCATGTATTTGTTGAATTCATCCATGGCAATCTGCACCAGACCAGGGTGTGCCACCCAGGTTCCGTCGTGTCCGGCTTTAGCTTCACGCTCTTTGTCGGCACGTACTTTTGCCAGCGCGATTTCGTTCGCTTCCGGATTGTCTTTAATCGGAATTTGTGCCGCCATACCGCCCATCGCGAATGCACCGCGTTTATGGCAGGTCTGAATCACCAGTTCAGAATAAGATTTCAGGAAGTGTACAGTCATCGTTACCTGCATTCTGTCCGGTACGAGGAACTGTTTATTTTTCACGGTGCGTTTGATGAAAGAGAAGATATAATCCCAACGACCGCAGTTTAAACCTGCAGAATGTTCTTTCAGTTCATACAGAATTTCATTCAATTCGAAAGTCGCCACAATCGTTTCAATCAGTACGGTTGCTTTGATAGAACCTTGTGGAACACCCAGTTCATTCTGTGCATCGACAAAAATGTCATTCCACAAACGAGCTTCGAGGTGTGACTCCATCTTTGGCAGATAGAAATAGATGCCACTGCCTTGTGCCAGACGCTCTTTGGCATTGTGGAAGAAATAAAGCGCGAAATCCCAGATAGAACCGCTCATCACTTCGCCATCTACGGTCACGTGCTTCTCCAGAAGGTGCCATCCGCGCGGACGCACGAATAATACCGCATGTTTTTCATTCAGTTTATATTCCTTACCATTGGCTTCATTTACGTAAGTAATGGTTTTGCGAACTGCATCTCTCAGATTCACTTGTCCGGAAATATTGTTGTCCCAAGTGGGCGCATTGGAATCTTCAAAGTCGGCCATGAATACCTTCGCGCCGGAGTTCAGCGCGTTGATAATCATTTTACGATCCACCGGGCCGGTAATTTCCACTCTTCTGTCCTGAATATCAGCAGGAACCGGTGCAACTGTCCAGTCGCTCTCTCTGATGGCTTTGGTTTCCGGCAGGAAGTCCGGTAATTCACCTGCATCCAGACGAACCTGTCTTTCTACGCGTTTCTGTAATAATTCTTTTCTTCTCGCGTTGTGTTTGCGCTGAAGTTTTGCTACGAAAGCCAAGGCTTCCGGTGTCAGTATTTCCGCATACTCAGGCGTGTATTTGCCTGTAATCTGCATACCTTCAGGAGTTTGATATTGAGCCATTTTACTGTGGTTTTTTAAAGATGCGCTAATTTAAATATTTCCGCAAAGATTCAAAGCCTGTGTATGTTACCTAAAGTTTACCATAAGGTTGTAAGATTAAATGCATGCATTGAATTTTCCCGTACAACTACACGCCGTGCATTACAATGACCAATCAAAGCTGGATTCATTAAAATTATACTTTTCTACATGTTTTATTTTTAGTTAGTTTTTTATTAATTCTAACATTTTTACCTAAAATTTCTTCTTTTTATTTGTAAATAGCATGTTATTTATAAAATATCTCCATGATTTTTGAAAGATACAAACCGAGAGATGGATTTTGGGACGAAATGTCTCTGGATGATTCCACCATCCGCGAGCATTATATATCCATATGCAGACAACTGAATGCCATTCAGGCGGAGACGCTGCTAAAAAAAGAGGAAATCGCACGGAAGATGTTCATGAATCAGGGTATTACCTTTACCGTATACTCCGGCAATGAAGGCATAGAACGGATATTCCCATTTGACATCATCCCCCGTATCATTACGGCCACAGAATGGTCTCATATCGAGAAAGGCGTCAGCCAGCGACTAAAAGCACTGAATTTTTTTCTGAAAGACATTTACAACGAACAAAACATCATTAAAGACGGCATCATTCCTGCCGAGTTGATTGTAACCTGCCCACATTTCAACCGCGAAGTTTTCGGCATTCAGGTACCGTTCGACATTTACGTGCACATCGCAGGGATAGATCTGGTACGGGATTCCGACGGCACTTATTATGTATTGGAAGACAATCTACGCACGCCGTCCGGTGTATCCTACATGTTGGAAAACCGGGAAGTAACAAAGCGCATTTTCCCTGAACTGATGAGTGAATATAAGGTCCGCAAAGTATCCGACTATTCACTGATGCTCCACAACATCCTGGTATCGCTGGCACCGAAACAGATGCAGCAACCGACCATTGTTTTGCTCACGCCGGGCGTGTACAATTCCGCTTATTACGAACACACCTTTCTGGCCAGATACATGGGGATAGAACTGGTGGAAGGGCGCGACCTGCTGGTGGACAACCATAAAGTGTATATGAAAACTACGCACGGACTGCGACAGGTGGATGTCATCTATCGAAGGGTGGACGATGAATATCTCGACCCGCTGGTATTCAACCCCAATTCCCTACTAGGTGTTCCGGGGCTTGTCTCGGCTTACAGAAAGGGCAATGTCGCCATCGTAAATGCCATTGGCAACGGCGTTGCAGACGATAAGGCCATCTATGCCTATGTGCCCGACATGATAAAATACTACCTGAATGAAGAGCCTATCCTGAAAAATGTGCCGACCTACCGGATGGAAGTGGAAGAAGAAAGAAGATATGTATTTGAAAATATCGGAAAGATGGTGATTAAACGAACCAACGAATCGGGTGGATACGGGATGGTGATGGGCACTACCGCTTCCGAAGAAGAACTGGAGGGCGTGAAATCAGCCATACTGAAGGAACCGCGTTCCTACATTGCACAACCCACCATCAATATCTCTACCGTGCCTTGTTACCTGGATGGGAAACTGGTGCCGCGGCATATTGACCTTCGGCCCTACGCGCTGTGTGGCCCTGATGGCATACAGCTTGTGCCGGGCGGACTCACCAGGGTGGCGCTCAAGGAACATTCGCTGGTGGTCAATTCCTCGCAGGGCGGCGGCAGTAAGGATACCTGGATTATTGATTAAATTAAAGAGCGTCAGGATTATTGGAATCAAGAGTCAAGACTTGAAAAATGATTTTTAAACCAAACCCAAAAGAAGCAAGACAATTACAACTAAAATCAATAAACATCTTGATGCGTGGTTTTAAAAGTCTTGATTCAAAAAAACGATAACATGCTAAGCAGAATTGCAGAATCACTATTTTGGATGAACCGCTACGTGGAACGGGCGGAAGGTATTATGCGCATGCTACAAATCAACTTTGTAACATCGCTGGACAAGAATGAAACGGAACATTACAACTGGCAGCCGGTATTGCAGATTTTCACCTATCTGGACGATGCTTCTATTGAAAAAATAAAAGATGATACTCAAGCTACGCTGCGCTATATCATTACCGACAAGAGTAATGACAACTCTATCCGAAGCATCATCACCAAGGCACGGGAAAATGCACGTGGCGTGCAGGATCACATCACCAAGGAAACCTGGGAAAGTATCAATGAATATTACCAGAAAGTCAACAGCAAACATATGGAACAGCTGTTGGATAGCGGTGAGCAGCTATATGTGATCAATACGCTGATAGAACACAGTCTTTACTTCTACGGTGTCGCAGAAGTAACCATGCCGCGCGGCGAGGGTTGGAATTTTATGAATATGGGTAAATTCATTGAACGCGGTGTACAGACCGCCGCGATACTGGATATAAAATTCAGTGATATCGATTATGACATCAACAATCCGATGGATATTCCCTACTGGAAAAATCTGTTGCTGTCCGTATCCGGATTTGAATATTACATGAAATCCTACCACACCGGACTGCAAACGCAGAATGTGCTCGATATGATTATTATGAATACCAACTTCCCGCGATCCATCCTGTATTCCGTAAAGAAAGTAAGCCACATCATGGACAAGATTGTGCATGACAGTCCGGAAGCCGATCAGGATTTACAAAAAACAATCGGTCGTCTGCGCAGCAAAATAGAATATTCCGACCTACAGACGATATCCAGAATCGGGCTGCATGATTATCTGGAAGAAATTATTACCGATATATACGCTTTCAGCGACAAACTGAGTAAAGTATATTTTGCATATTATTAGTAAACCTTTTATTGCCATACATTATTCCAACATTACGCCATGCCTGTCTTCAGAATCCACCATATTACCAAATACAAATACGACCGCGCCGTAAAAGAAAGTGCCAACCAGATTAAACTGTACGGCTACAACAAACCGCATCAGGAAATCCTAAGCCACGAATTACATATCACCGGCGATCCGATTGTCAACCGGTTTACCGATTACTGGGAAAATACCGTAGGATATTTTTCGCTGGCAGCCGCACATGATGAGCTGATTATTGACAGCCGGCTGATTGCAAAAACCCATAATTATACTTTGGATGAATCAATGTCTTCTCCGGGCGACTGGCAAAAACTGCAGGAAGAAGTGCCACAGCAAATCCGGCTACTCGATTTGAGCAAAAAGGAATCCATCCAATCACAACACGAAATAGAACAAATTTTAAGCAACATCCACATCGGAGACATATCACCTCTTGAAGCGATAAAAATCTGCTCCGCTTATATCTTCAACGAATTCCGGTATATCAAGGGCATTACCAGCACCGAAACTACTGTAGATGAAATCCTCGCCATGCGCTCCGGTGTCTGTCAGGATTTCGCGCATGTTTTATTGCAGTTACTCCGTACTATTGGAATTCCCAGCAGGTATGTCAGCGGTTATATCTGTCCCAATAAAAATGGCATGCGCGGCGAAGGGGCCACCCACGCCTGGGTAGAGGCCTATATACCCAATATCGGATGGACAGGTGTAGACCCGACCAACAACTGCTTTGCCGGCGATCAGCATATTCAACTGGCGGTTGGCCGCGATTTCAATGACTGCACCTCGGTAAAAGGAACTTTCAAAGGACCTGCTATACATGACCTGATGGTGTATGTTTCCGTAGGATATGAAGATGGCAGTATTTTTGAAGATGAAAACACCGTGCAAATGCTCCCTGAAAAAATGAAGAATTCGAACACTACAAATGAACAGGCACAACAATAAGCCTAAAAGCACTATCTTAGATAAAAGTTAGTGAAAAAAAATACACAAAATGGAAACTTTTTGACACATAAAACTGTTTTTGCAACCAAATGGCATCAATTGACACATCTCATACCACCGTTTTTAAAAGACTCTGGGGCCTGTTAAGAGCCGAAAAAAGAAACATCTATTATATCTATTTCTATTCTGTTGTCAGCGGATTATTGTATTTATCGCTGCCAATAGGTATACAGGCTATAGTGTCCCTGATGTTTGCGCAGGAACTCTCCGCTTCCCTGATAATACTGATAGCATTGGTTATTTCCGGTGTTTTCTTAAACGGCTTCATGTACATCCTGCAGATGCGCGTAAGTGAACGCATACAGGTACGCCTGTTCACGCTGATCTCGCTATCCTATTCTGACAGACTTCC
>JADLAH010000072.1 GCA_020848315.1 Chitinophagales bacterium
AAGTGCCGGATAAGGAGACCGCCGCGCTGATGGAGCTTTTTTATAAGCAACTTAAAAAAGGCAAACGCAATGCAGTCGCGCTGGCAGACGCCAAAAGAGAGTTTATACAGAAATATCCGCTGAAAAATCATCCGTATTTCTGGGCAGGATTTGTGCTGAATGGTGCCAATGATGCCGTTTATCCGGTGAATTACGGATTTGCCTTTTTTATGGCAGTGGGGCTGTTGACCATCCTCTTTTTGTGGTATTACAGAAAATTAATTTAATTCTTCCAGTAGTTCTGTGGAGGACGTCTTAAACTGACTGTCTGAGAGGGAGACTTCCTCCAGTAAGAACTTAGCCCGCTCGGTTTGTTGGTTCTTCAGGTAGCAGAGTGCAAGATACCAGGAGATGGTATGGGTATAATTATTTTGTTTCTCAAAATCAAATAATTCAAACGTCTGTATAGCCTGTCTGAATTTTCCCAATTCCATATAGCTCAAACCCTCGTATAGAATGGCGTAATCCGCGGCTTGTTGGGTGTAAATCTGGTCAAATAATGCAGCCGCAGTTGCATAGTTTTCCGTGTCGTAAGCATAGAAGGCTTTAGCGGGCAGGTCGGTGGTTGTCTTGTCTCGGGTGGTTGGTTTCTCCAAATTGGGGAAAGGTTCGTAATAGGATGCGTACAGGTCGTCGGTGTCCGGACGGATGAGTGCAAATATCAGGGCGGCAAACACCACCAGTATGATAGCCGCGGCAGCGGCATACTTAAATCGGGATGGTGTCGCTATCTCTCGTTCCAGTGCTCTTAGCTGCTGTTTTTGTTTTTCCCGCGTTTCGATGATAATCGAAGCTTTCAGTTTTTTCTGAAATTCAAATTCCTGCTGAAATGCAGCATCTGATTGCAGCAAACGATCAAATTCCAGCTGCTCCTCCGCGGAGAGCGTATGCTCCAAAAACTTTTCTATCAGTAGATCCTTATTTGTCATTTTGTATCAGCTCTTTTAGTTGTTTTATGCATCTGGATTTCTGGCTTTTTAATACATCCTTATTGCTGTAAGCCAATGCTGTCACGATATCATCCAGTTTTTTTTCTTCATAATAAAATAGTCGCAGCACCTTCTGGCATTGTTCCCCGAGTTTGGAGAAAGAGGCCTTCATTTTTCGCACATCATCATCCTGCATTTCTTCCGCATAGTCATTCCAAGTGATGTTGTCAGGTATATTGTTTTCCAACAGCGGAAGGTTTTTGTTTTTTTTAAGGTGATTGTAAATCATGTATTTTCCGATGCTGAATAAATAGGTGCTGATTTCTGATTTTAAACCATCCAGTAATCCCTTTTTCGCATTTTCTGTCAGCGCGATAATGGCATCCTGATAAATGTCAATGATGTCTTCCCGGTTGATGTCAAATCGTCTGGCATACGAGATAAACTTCTCGCGGTTGCTCTTGTAAACAGAACTGATGGTCAGCTCGTCGCCCTCCCGGAGTTGTTTAATCGTATGTTCAACTTCATTCATTAGTAGCAGGTTTTTAAAAAAGTAAACATATCCAAATTATTTTTCTGAAGGCATGTTTACCTTTTTATTTTTTCCACACTAAGCTGCAAAATCTAAAAATCTGTAAGTATGAAAAGTAAATCGTTTGCGCTGCTGGTGTTGTCATTTTCAACATTGTTTATGCAGGCACAAGATGGCATGGGAGAACGCCTGAAAACCCAGACTAAGGACAAAGTAATGAACAAAACGGAAGAGGTTGTCAATAGTACTATTGATAAATCCATCCAAAAAGCGGAAGAAGGAATTGAAGCCATTTTTACTAAGAAAAAGAAGAAAAAAGCAGATATAGAAACGGCATCTGTTCCTGCAAATTCGCCGAAAAATACATCCGCAAATACATCGGATGCGCCCGCTTATGATCCTGCTGTTACGCAGACAGACGACAAAGGGAATACGGATTATTCCGCTTATAAGAACTTTGATTTTGTAGCCGGCGAAAAGATCATTTTTTTCGAGGATTTTGCGGATAATTCCACGAAACGCTGGGGCGCTTATGATCCTGAACAGCTCAGCATCATCACGCATGAAAACAAAAAATGGATGGAAGTTAAGTCGGGCAATGTTTACCCGATAGGCTTGAAAGTGTTGCCGAAAAACTTCACGCTGGAGTTTGATGTGTACACACCTGATGTCAACACCGGCACACTCGATGTTCGGTTTTTAGATAAATCACAGGCGGAGAGCCTCGCCGATCCGTGGCTGGATAATTGCAGTGCTGTTCACCTGAGTCCGATTACTCAGATGCCCAAAACCGGATTGGGCGGTTATGTAAAAAAAATCAATAACGAGGAAGTTCAACCGCAAAATGAATTCAAATTTTACAGTTGGCAGCCGGAGTTGGGAAATCACTACGCCCGCGTCAGCATGGTGCGCACAGACAACAAACTGTCGCTGTGGGTAAACAAGGAAAAAGTGATGGAAGATGTCGACTTCTTTGTGCAGAACAGAGAGCATCTGCTGGCCTTTCATCTCCAGAATTATTTTGTCGATGAAAACAGAATGTACCTGACCAATATCCGTTTGGCTACCGGTAATGCCAATCCGAAAAATGACCTGACCACACAAAATAAATTCATGACACAGAGCATCTATTTCGATGTAAATTCCGACGTCATCAGACCCAATTCATATGCCATTTTGAAACAGATTGCAGAGAGTATCAAAGCCACGCAGGGTGTCATTCAGATAGTAGGACATACAGACAGCGACGGAAAAGATACAGACAATCTGATCTTGTCGCAGAAACGCTCGGAATCAGTAAAAAGAGCGCTGGTAAATGAATTCGGCATCGATGCCGCCCGCCTCACCACGGAAGGAAAAGGAGAAAGTGTGCCGTTGAACAAAAACCTGACACCGGCCGATAAAGCCCAAAACAGACGCGTAGAATTTATAAAACTGTAAAAGCCATACAACTATGAAAAACCACCTTCTTGCGATGTTGCTCTTGTTTTTTCTGCAGCCACTGACATTCGCGCAATACTGGAACGGAACCTATCAGACCAATTTCGGTCCCGTGAAGTTAATCACTGAAAATGGCATTGTCTACGGCGATTATGCCGGCAATGGCACCATACTCGCTTATGAATATGCGCCGCCCGGCAGCAGCAAAACGCAACTGCACGGAGTGTTTTTCAACGGCGACAAAATCGGAAAATTTATCTGGAAGGATATGTCGTATAGCAATAGCACCGCTATAAAAGTGGAAGGTTATTATGCTTTTGACGCTGCCATCACACTGGATAAAGTGAAACAGGCGGGCATGTATTTTGAAAGCACGCATTTTCCTAATCTTTCCGCTGAATCTAAATGGACCGGCAACAGAACATCTACCACGAACCCAAATGATTTGCAATCGGCAGTCTGGACCGGAAAGTGGAGCACCAGCTTCGGCGAACTCGACCTGCAGCAGATAGGCAGAACCGTAATGGGAAAATACAGCGACGTCGGCAACATCGATGGTGTGTATGATAAAAAGACCAAAACCTGGAAAGGTAATTTTTCCAACAAAGGGAAAATAGGCTACTTCGAATTTGTCATCGAAGGTAATACATTCAAAGGGAAATGGGGCTGGAACAGTAAACTGACAGAAGGCGTATGGAGCGGCACCAAATCCATGAAAACAAACGCCGCGGCGGCCGTTAGCAGCACGCCGACCACCAATGCCATCACGCTGCCGCCATTGAAAAAAGCCGATGATGTCATCTATCAATGTCAGCTGGATTATCTGGATGGCGGATATTGGGAAGATGTATACGGAATTGGGTGGATTCGCTTGTACATCAAAGATAAAGTGTCGAAAGAGATGAAAATGGTGCAGCCGCATATGTTCACCTACCTCGATAAATACGGCAGAGTGTTTGAAATTCCGAAATCGAAATCAATCAACAGCGGCCTGATTACATTGATGAACGAGCCCATCCGATTCAAGTTCAATCCGAATGAGTACGGGTACAATTCACTCGAAGAAATGAAAGGCGAAGCCTATTTCGAATTTGGATTTGAAGTCAAGCTGAACGGCTATTTCAGCGATGATATTGTCGGAAAGAAGTTTGTGAAAACATTCATCGAAGATGCCAATATCCGCCGACTTGAGATAAGAGAAACCTTGCTGAGTTCGCCACAACCCGGATTTTTTAAGCTACAGAAAGACGACTATAATTTCGGCGTGTATTACAGTATAAAAAAACTATAAAACTATGAAGAATACCCTTTTTATGTTTATCGGTATGTCGCTGCTGACGTCCTGTAATCTGAAAGAAAAAGCCACTGATGCGGTTACCAAAACAATGGAACAAGCCATTGAAGCGAAAGTCGGACAGGATATTGATTTACCTTCTGCGGAAAGCATCCTGGAAAATCACGCGCGTGTCACCTACACCGTCGGCGATAAAACCTACCTCTCGCCGGAGGAAAAAATGCATGCGATGGTATTGGTAAATAAGGATGCGTCCGGCCTGTCCATTTCATTTCAGCTGTCTTCCG
>JADLAH010000073.1 GCA_020848315.1 Chitinophagales bacterium
CGAATTGTTTTTTGTAGAATTCGCGCACCGTTTTGACGATGGCCTCTTTGAAAGCTGCGAGATGTGTTCCTCCCTGTGTCGTATATTGTCCGTTGACGAAAGAATAATATTCTTCTCCGTACTGATTGTTGTGCGTCAGCGCGATTTCAATATCGGTATCTTTCAGGTGAACAATCGGATAACGCAGTTCGGCTTCATTCGTTTTCTTGTACAATAAATCCTTCAATCCTTCTTTGGAAACGAATTTCTGATTGTTGTAAACGATGGTCAGACCGGCATTAAGGTAGGCGTAATTCCACAACTGCTCTTCCACAAACTCCGGCACATAATGGAAATTCTTAAAGATGGTATTATCCGCATGAAACTGCATTCTGGTACCATTGCGTTCCGTTGTTTTCTCCACCGGATGATCTTTTACCAGTTCGCCTTTATTAAATTCCGCAATTTTCTTCTCTCCGTCGCGCACGGATTCCACTTTAAAATACGTGGACAGCGCATTTACCGCCTTGGTACCAACGCCGTTTAATCCGACAGATTTCTGGAACGCACGGGAATCATATTTCCCACCGGTATTAATTTTGGATACGCAATCCACGACAGCGCCCAATGGAATACCACGGCCATAATCGCGGATGGTAACGATTTTATCTTTGATTTCAATCTCAATCTGCTTACCATTACCCATGACAAACTCATCGATGGAGTTATCGATAATTTCTTTCAGCAGTACATACACACCGTCATCAGGTGCAGAACCGTCTCCCAGCTTACCGATATACATGCCGGGCCGCAGGCGGATATGTTCTTTCCAGTCGAGGGAACGGATGTTTTCTTCGGTATATTGATTTTCAGCCATAGTCTAAGTAAATCAGGTTTAGTAATTAATAATGAACGACTAATGACTAAAAAACATTACCCGTTCAAGGCGTTTGCCGGTGAATAAAACCCGGACGCAACAGGCAAATGTATCACTCTAATAACGGAAAACCGCACACAAATTTTCCACAGAATTGCAAAAATAATTCCGGAACAGAGACACGAAACAGGATTAGTGCTTTTGTTGTAGAGTAATGCACAGACAGCCAGGATATGCTATCAGTCTGCGAGATGACCAAAACGGCCGTTGTTAAAATCTTCGACTGCCTGTATCAGTTCTTCTCTCGTATTCATCACAAACGGACCGTGCGAAGCAATCGGTTCATTTATCGGCTGACCACTGAGCACCAAGACAATGGCGTCTTCCGTGGCGGCAACGACAATATCCTCGCCTTCATTTTTAAACAACACAAAATGATCGGTCGGGACAACCGTATTTCCATGAAGAGTCACCGCACCTTCCACCACCAGCAAGGCAGTATTGTAGGTTGCCGGAAAGCTGAAGTCTGCAGCAGCACCGGATTTCAACTTCGCATTCAGCATATGAATCGGCGTGAAAGTGGATGCGCTGCCATTCACCCCTTTGTATTGCCCTGCTATTACCTCTATCTCGCCACCATTATCCGGCAACATGTAGCGCTGAATAGTCTCATTTTGCAATGCCTGATATTTAGGCGCAGACATTTTATCCTTTGCCGGCAAATTCACCCAAAGTTGTACCATCTGAAATTCGCCGCCCTGTCTGCTGAATTCGGCCTCGTGGTATTCCTTGTGCAGCACACCCGATGCCGCTGTCATCCATTGCACATCGCCCTCTCCAATGACACCACCGCCTCCGCTGCTGTCGTTGTGAGCCACTCGGCCTTTGTAGGCGATTGTCACCGTTTCAAATCCGCGGTGCGGATGCACGCCGACACCACGCGGCACCTCACGCGGAGGGAAGTAGTGTTTGGAGCCATAGTCCAGCATGATAAACGGATCCATCCGCTGCATAGGCAATCTTCCCTGTCCGGGAATAAAATTATGTACTCTGAAGCCATCGCCCACAAAGTGTGGCGGTGCCGGTGCAAATACCTTTTCTATCGCTTTCTTAGACATACTGTACAATTTATTACACAAATTTACACCATGCAACACTGCGTATGCATTGATGTATGATAAGAAGAAAACTGAAATCGCTATTTAATCGTGTAGAGATAGCCGACCGAAAGGTTGAAATTGCAGTTAAACAAATTCGGCGCAACTGATTTTTTGGATGCAATGCTCATGAAGCCCAGCTGATGACGTGCCATCACTTCTATCCATCCTTTGCCCACTTTCACATTCACACCGGCACCGGTTACAAGTCCCACATCGAAGCGGCGATCGTTTTTGGAAAACAGGTATTTTTCGTGAGACTCATCGCGGGTCATTTTTTCTACGGAAACAGCCTCTTGTGTGTAGCCACCGGCCCAATAGGCAAAGTAAGGTCCGAGCATAAAGACACCTTTCACTTTCTCGCTGCCCACTTTACCCACGGCCAGCACGGGAAACTGGATATAGTTCAACACCTGCTTATTCACGATTTTTGCGGAGTCTATGGTGCGTTTCCAGGCCTGCCCTTTCTGGGTAAATTCTATTCCGGTCTGCACCGCAAAGTTCTTATGCACGTTAATACGCAGGACGGCACCGATATCAGAACCAACCGTAACGCGTTTTTTATAATTTTCAGGCGCGGAAAACTTGCGCAGATGTGCGATATTAAAACCCGCTTTGGCTCCCACTTCCACGCCCACTTCCGCTTTTGCAATAAAAACAACAGTAATAAATAAACAGAATGACAGCAGGCGTTTCATGTGACAATTTGTTTCAAATATAACGAGATTTTTGACTTTATGTATCATTGTGAAAGTATTTCGCACGCGGAACACCCCTGAATCCGGTGATTCTTAGAATGTATTTGTTAAACTATACTTAAAAAGCGAAAGGAAAATATCTTGTGTGCAAAAAGGCATTACATTTGTTATAGATAAAGTAAAAATTTACACGTATGAAAAAATTATTCTTAGCTATGACCTTATTTGCCGGTTCTTTCGGTGCATTCGCACAACAAGAAACGGTACCTTCTGCAATTGCTCCGGATCCGAATGCACCTACCATGTCATTTGACAAAGATGCTATCGACTATGGCACCATCAAACAGGATGCAGACGGATACAGAACATTTACTTTCACCAACACCGGAAAGACTCCGCTGATTATCAGCGAGGCACACGGTTCTTGCGGCTGTACAGTGCCGACTTATCCGAAAGAGCCAATCATGCCGGGACAGAAAGCGGAAATCAAAGTACATTACGACACACACCGTGTAGGTCCGTTCTCTAAAAGTGTAACAGTAAACTCCAATGCTAAAAACTCTCCTGTTGTACTGAGAATAAGCGGAACAGTAGAAGCAGCGGCAGTAACACCGGCAGCGACAGAACCAGCTTCTATCATTCCGGCACCTACTGCTCCGGCTACCAAACCGGCTGTAAAACCAGCACCAAAACCAGCTACTAAAGCACCGGTAAAACCAGCCAGCAAAACCACTACAAAATAAGCTGACTATCTGCTTTTGTGATAAAAGTCCCCAAACGGGGACTTTTTATTTTTGTATAAAAAAGTAAAAAAAGCCTTCGTTATTTTGCTGCACATTGCGGATATTTGATAAAAAATAAAACATGAAACATCGCATCTGGAGTTCCCTTCTTTTTCTTTTCAGCATCGTCTGCTGCACCGGCTGTTTTGATATAGAAGAAAATGCCGTTGTCAACAAAGACGGTTCCGGGAAATTTTCCTTTATCATCAATATGGAGCAATTCAAATCTATGATGTCTTTATTTGGTGATACGGACAAGGTGTTTAAAGAAGATCCAAAGAAAAAAAATCAGGATAAGCAATTTGGCACCTCTATTGAAAGAACAAGAAGAAAGCTACTGAATATTCCCGGCGTCAGCAATGTCAAGGTAATTGAAGACTCCGTGAACTACCGGTTTGGAATTGCATTTGACTACAACTCTATCCTGACGCTGAACAAGGCGATGAACAAACTATTTGAAGATGATACCGCGACTGTTACGACAGAGAAAAAATACATGGAATGGAAAGACAATACGCTTATCCGTTATGATTTGGTAGATTCCAAGTCGCTGCTGGGGCAAACAGGAGGAATTGCCGGCGACAAAAAGGAAAATCCGTTGTTCGATGCGGAAAAACTATTCGCAAAAGTATCCTATTCCACCAAGTATACCTTTGAACAACCTGTAAAGCCGGACAATCCGCAGTCTAAATTATCTCCCGACATGAAGACGGTCTCGATCACCTGCTATCCATTTGCCGCCAAAGACAGCACGATGGCGCCTTGTACTATTGCTAACACCATTACGCTTCCCTGACACTTGAATACCCGCAGAAACTGGCTATTACTCACCCTGTTCACGGTCATTGCATTTTTCACACTCAAATGGATGGCGGAAAAGCAGAACCGGCAGTCGAACCTCACGGAACCTGCAGTGGACACCGACTGGGAGGACATCCGTGATCGGGGTGTGCTGCGTGTTATACTGGAATACAATTCCATTGGTTATTTTATTTACAAAGGACAACCACTCGGATATGAGTATGAATTAATCCGCCAGTTTGCAAAAGACCATCAGCTAAAAATGGAAGTAGTATTGGCCGGCGTTTCTGACAATCCTTATACATTACTCAACGAAGGCAAAGGCGATATCATTGCCAACGGGCAATTTGCGAATACGAAAACCCTCGAACAATCGATGCTGACGCTTCCCTACCGGGATGTGGAACAGGTAATTGTGCAACGCAAGTCCGGGAAACAACTTTTGCGTCAGGACGACACTACCGGACGGTCCGACACCTTATTAAGGTCCGCCATCGACCTCTCGGATCGCATTGTATATGTGGCGGACAATTCCATTTATTATCATCACTTGAAAGAAATCTCCGATTCGCTCGGTATCAATATTGATGTGCGGATTCTGTCAGACGACCGCAGTACGGATGACATTATTCAGGCGGTCGCCAATTATGAGATCAACTATACCATTGCCAATAAGGATGTCGCATTACTCAACCAATCCTATTTCGAGAATCTGGATGTCAGCACCTCCATCGGAAAGCCGGAATCCCTGCATTGGGCTGTGCGAAAAAATGCGCCGCTGTTATTGGGCAAACTGAATGAATGGATTAAGAAAAACGAAAGAGAGCCGGTGGTCACCGCTTTGTACAACAAATATTTCAGTGCGGAAAAAAACATCCGCAGCGGATTTGATGAATCCTCCTCGCTGCAGCAAGGAATGATTTCTCACTATGACGCGTTGATTCAGCAATATGCTCAAAAAATCAACTGGGACTGGCGACTGGTGGCAGCACTGATACATCAGGAATCCAAATTTAATCCTATGGCTACGTCCTGGGCGGGCGCTCAGGGATTGATGCAGCTGATGCCGGGTACCGCCAGAGACCTCGGCGTATACCGACATGAAGTGTACAATCCGGAGCGGAATATCTACGGCGGCACGAAATATCTGAAACAACTGGAACAAAAATGGAGCCATATCAGCGATTTCACACAACGCATCAAATTCATTTTAGCATCCTATAATGCCGGCATCGGACACGTGATGGATGCCGCGCGACTGGCTGAAAAATACGGATACTCCTCCGACAAATGGGATGGAGCAGTAGAATATTTTATATTATACAAATCCAATCCGAGATTCTACAACGATCCGGTGGTGAAATATGGCTACTGTCGCGGACAAGAGCCTTTTGACTATGTCAGAAGAATTATCAAAAAATACTTTGAATATCAGTCGAATGTAAATCTTGCATCCGCACAGCAGACACCGCAGGCATTCCGACTGGAGCAAGTTGCTACGATGGATTTCAATGGCATTGAAGGTGTTTATAATCCGACACAGGGACTGATTGCCCGTTCTGCACGCAGAGAGTTATTCCTGTCACATAAACTATTTGACGAAGAAAACCCACTGATTGTGCGAGAGAAAAAAGACAATCCCTTTGAGAAAAAGAACAAGGAATTATTCAGCCGACAGGATTCCGGCTTGTTTAACGGAAAGAAAAAACTGTTTCAGCCCACCAACAGCGGGCCGGCCAACCGACTCACGCCAAAGAAGGATATTCAGATAAACAAACTAACTCCTAAAAGATAAATTCAGATGGGAAAGATACTGTGTACGCTGAACTATGAAACGAAAGATCCTGCCGACTCCGCGGCCTATTTGCAGACGTTTTCCGACAAACTGGGAAAACCGCTGATTGGTTTGCGACAAGAACAATATTGGAAAATCAAGAAACACATGCAGGCGCACTTTGAGATATCCCTCCGAGAAAGAAAGCCGGCCAGCATTATATATACTATGCTGAAGACTGCCCATATCCTCTGCTATATTCCCTATTGCTCGTGGATTATCAACGGGCCG
>JADLAH010000074.1 GCA_020848315.1 Chitinophagales bacterium
CAATCAGATTGTCCACTTTCTTCGCGGCGGCAAACATAACGGCTTCCCAGATTTGTCCTTCCTGCAGTTCGCCGTCGCCGGTCAGTGCAAACACATAGCGGTCGTCGCCGTTCAGCTTCTTGGCCAGTGCCGCGCCTATGGCTACGGAAATACCTTGTCCGAGTGAACCACTGGCAATGCGTATGCCCGGCAGCCCTTCGTGGGTGGTAGGGTGTCCCTGCAAACGCGAATTGATATGTCGGAAAGAGCCGAGTTCTTTGACGTCAAAATAGCCTCTGCGCGCCAGGACGCTGTAGAACAAAGGGGAAATGTGCCCGTTGGAGAGGAAGAATAAATCCTCGCCCACGCCGTCCATATTGAAATTGGTATCTATTTTCATGATTTCAAAATAGAGTGCGGTCAGGAAGTCGGCACAGCCCAGTGAACCGCCCGGATGCCCGGATTTACATTGGTGTACCATGCGTACGATGTCGCGGCGAACCTGAGATGCGATATCATTTAATTCTGCTATTTGTGGCATAAATTGTAATTTTACAGTTGACGAGGGTAAAAATACGAAATTGAAATCGTTATGCCTATTCGGAGTTTTAATATAAAGTAATATTTTCATAGCCATGCAAAGTCCAAGTCCATATCAGCCTCAGTATAAAATCCGTATTGTCACCGCAGCGTCCCTGTTTGACGGACACGATGCCGCTATTAATATCATGCGTCGCATTATTCAGGCCAGCGGAGCCGAAGTCATTCACCTCGGTCACAACCGCTCCGTGCAGGAAATTGTGGAGTGCGCGATAGAAGAAGACGCAAATGCGATTGCCTTTACGTCTTATCAGGGCGGACACGTCGAATTCCTGAAGTACATGTATGATTTGCTGCAGGAAAAAGGCTGCGGGCATATCAAAATCATGGGCGGCGGCGGCGGCACCATCCTGCCTTCGGAGATAGACGAACTGCATGCCTATGGCATCGAGCGCATTTATTCTCCGGACGATGGCCGCGCGATGGGTTTGCAGGGGATGATTAACGATCTGTTGCAACGCTGCGATTTCCCGACAGGAAAAGATGTGACGTTGGATGTGTCGGCAGTAAAAAATAAAAACCACCACCATATCGGCCAGCTGATTTCCTGTGCGGAAAACTATCCGGATGCATTTGAAAAAATCAAACCGCAACTGGTGGCACCAACGGCGACAATTCCGATACTCGGTATCACCGGCACAGGCGGCGCCGGCAAATCATCTTTGACGGATGAGCTGGTGCGCAGGTTTTTGCTAGATTTTCCGGATAAAAACATGGCGATTATTTCTGTCGACCCTTCCCGCAGAAAAACAGGAGGTGCGCTGCTGGGAGACAGAATTCGTATGAACAGCATCAATAATTCAAGGGTGTTTATGCGCTCAATGGCAACCCGCCAGACCAATGCGTCTGTATCCAAAGATGTGACGGATGCCATCCGGATTTTCAAAGCAGCCAATTATGATTTAATTGTAGTGGAAACCTCCGGCATCGGACAGAGTGGTACGGAAATCATTGACATCGCGGATGTGTACATGTATGTGATGACACCCGAGTTTGGTGCGGCCACACAGTTGGAAAAAATCGATATGCTGGATTATGCCGATTTGGTGGCCATCAACAAATTTGACAAACGTGGCGCGCAGGATGCATTGCGCGATGTGAAAAAACAATACCAGCGCAACCGCAATCTGTGGGATAAAAATCCGGATGAAATGCCGGTTTTCGGCAGCATCGCGGCGCAGTTCAACGATCCGGGCACCAACGAACTCTATCTGCATCTGGTGAAGACCATTGCGGAAAAATGCGGACTCGACTGGAAGAGCACCTTGACTTTGCGCACCGGAAATTCTGAAAAAATATACATCATTCCACCGAATAGGGTGCGCTATCTTTCCGATATCACCAAGGCTAACAGAGAATACGATGTATGGGTGAAAGAGCAGGCCGAAGTAGCCAATCAGCTGTACGCCATTCAAAAAGTACAATCAATAACGGATGGACGTCCGTCTGCAGCCGGTAACGGACTCGAAGAAATTGCCAAAGAAATACAACTCAAACTACATCCTGAATGCCGGCAGATACTGGATGGCTGGAAAGAAAAGAAAGCCAATTATGCCAGTGAATACTATGTATTCAAGGTGCGCGACAAGGAACTGAAAATAAAAACACATACCGAATCATTGTCGCACCTGCAGATTCCGAAAGTGGCATTGCCGAATTACGAAGCCTGGGGCGATATCCTGAAATGGAATCTGAGAGAGAATGTGCCGGGTGAATTTCCATATACTGCAGGCGTGTTTCCTTTCAAACGCGAAAACGAAGATCCAACGCGTATGTTTGCCGGAGAAGGAGGCCCGGAGCGCACCAACAAGCGATTCCATTATGTATCTCTGGGGATGCCGGCAAAGCGTTTGTCTACGGCTTTTGACAGTGTAACATTGTATGGCAATAATCCTGATTTGCGACCGGATATTTATGGTAAAATCGGCAACTCAGGGGTTTCTGTCTGCACGTTGGATGACGCGAAAAAACTGTATTCGGGCTTCGATTTGTGCTCTCCGAATACATCTGTATCGATGACCATCAACGGACCGGCGCCGACTATCTGCGCTTTCTTTATGAATGCGGCTATCGACCAGCAATGTGAAAAATATATCCGCGAACAAAATCTGGTGGAGGAAGTTAATGAAAAGATTGCTGCCATTTATAAAGCCAAAAACGCGGAACGCCCTGTTTACAAAGGCGATTTGCCGGAAGGCAATGATGGCCTCGGCTTGCTGCTGCTCGGTGTTACCGGCGATCAGGTGCTGGAAAAAGAAGTCTATGAAAAAATAAAAGCCTACGCTTTGTCGCAGGTGCGCGGCACGGTGCAGGCGGATATCCTGAAGGAAGACCAGGCACAGAACACCTGTATCTTTTCGACGGAATTTTCGCTGAAACTGATGGGTGATGTGCAGGAATATTTTGTACAACAAAAAGTCCGCAATTTCTATTCCGTATCTATCAGCGGATATCACATTGCGGAGGCTGGTGCGAATCCGATTACACAGCTGGCATTCACATTGTCTAACGGATTTTCCTTTGTGGAATACTATCTCTCGCGGGGCATGCACATCGATGATTTCGCGCCGAATCTGTCTTTCTTCTTCAGCAACGGCATTGATCCGGAATATGCCGTGATAGGCCGAGTTGCCCGTAGAATATGGGCTAAAGCGATGAAGAATGTATATAAAGGCAATGACAGAAGCCAGAAACTGAAATATCATATCCAGACTTCCGGTCGCAGTCTGCACGCGCAGGAAATTGATTTCAATGATATTCGCACGACGTTGCAGGCTTTGTATGCCATTTATGACAACTGCAATTCATTGCACACCAACGCGTATGATGAAGCCATCACAACGCCAACGGAAGAGAGTGTGCGTCGCGCGATGGCCATTCAGCTGATTATTAACCGCGAACTCGGACTGGCGAAAAATGAGAATCCATTGCAGGGAGCATTTATTATTGAGGAACTGACAGACCTGGTGGAGGAAGCGGTCTATGCGGAATTTGACCGGCTGACAGAGCGCGGCGGCGTATTGGGTGCCATGGAAACAATGTATCAGCGCAGTAAGATTCAGGAAGAAAGTATGCATTATGAAATGCTGAAACATACCGGCGAATATCCAATTATCGGTGTGAATACGTTCTTATCTTCGAAAGGTTCACCGACTATCATTCCGGGAGAAGTAATACGCAGCACAAAAGAGGAAAAAGACTGGCAGATTGCTAACCTGGAGGCACTGCACCGCAGCAATGAAACGATAGCAAAAAAACAGCTGCTGCAATTACAGCAGGCAGCGCTCAACAATCAGAACCTGTTTGAGGTGTTGATGGAAACGGTGAAGTATTGCAGTCTGGGACAAATCACGCAAGCCTTGTTTGAGGTGGGTGGTCAGTACAGACGAAATATGTAGTATATAGATGCATTATTGCTAATGTAAATCAATCTTTGTTTTTTTAAATCACCGTATATTTGAAGACATATTCTGACAATGAGAAAAAATGTGCTGATCGTGCTGGCAACAGCAATACTCACCCTGGTAATGCAATATCTGGTGACCCATTACATCCTGCCTGAAAAGGAGGAAGTAAGAGTAAAGGAAGTCAGAAAATCAGGTTATAAGATGATAAATCCGGTATTGGATTATTACGAACTGGAGCAAAGTCTGGTCAGTGAAACCAAATCCATGCAGTCCAAAATTACCGGCTACATTGACAAAGTGAAATCGGAAGGGAAAGTGGAGATGGTGTCGGTGTATTACCGCGACTTAAACAATGGCCCCTGGCTCGGTATTGGAGAAGACGAGCATTATTCTCCGGCGAGCTTACTGAAAGTGCCGTTCCTGATAGCTGCACTCAAACAGGCGGAAGATGATCCGACTTTTCTCGATAAGAAAATTAAGTATGAAAGCAATATAGACAACAGCAAACAAAATATTGTGGACGGTACACAACTGGAAATCGGAAAGGAATATACCATCCGGGAATTATTGGAATATATGATTATTCATTCCGACAATGATGCTAAAAATCTGTTGCTGATGAATCTTTGGAAGCCCGTTTTTCATGATGTCTTTTATGATCTGGGCATTCCCATTGAAAACTATACAGATGCAGATAATTTTCTGACGGTTAAGGAATATGCTTCCTATTTCAGGATTTTGTATAATGCGACTTACCTGAATAAAAACATGTCAGAGCAGGCGCTTTTGTTGTTGAGCAAAACTAATTACAACAACGGTATTGTGGCCGGTGTACCTTCCGGTATTGTCGTTGCCCACAAGTTCGGGGAGCGTTTTTTCGCAGAGACCAATATTAAACAGCTGCACGACTGCGGCATCGTTTACAAGCCCGGACAGCCCTATCTCATCTGTGTGATGACGAGAGGCCACGATTACCCAGTCATGGCAAAAGTGATAGCGGATATTTCGGCTATTGTTTACAACAACTAAATAAAAAAGAACCGCTGATTAGCGGTTCTTTTCATTATTGCCGGATTCCAGTAAAGTCAGCGCAGTATTGAATGTCGATACTACCGCTCTCAGTTCGCTTTCATTCAGCAGGTGTTTTCCTTTGGTGTCAGCGGCAATTTCCGGATGCTGTAATGCCTCCGCAACTTTTTTAGCGGAAGGTTTTTCGCCCAGCACGGTCAGCCCGTTTACCGGTGAGTAAATCATCCAGCTGTTCTGAAATGTTGTTACGGTGCTGTTTTTACCCTGTGCTTTTTCATCATAGAAATAGGCTTTCCACAAAGCGGCATTGCCTTCTTCAACGATTTCAGTATAAGCTTGTACGGATTTGCCATTCACCTGAATTGTTTTTGCAATCAGTTCCTGCTCGCCGAAAGTAACTTTCGCAATCTGGTCGTGGGCAATAATACTCACTTTGCCTTGTTCGTTCCTGAACGCCGTGCCGTGCTCATTGTGTTTGGCCAATGGCAATACTTTTCCTTTCAGTTCCAGGCCTGATTTCAATATAATCTTTCCGTCTTTGTAGCCTTCCTTCGGGTGAAAGGCCAAAGCAGAAAATCCGGTGCCCAGCATCAGTGCCGCGGCCATCATAAATTGAAAAATTCGTTGCATACTACTACTTTTTAGAAATGAATAATGGATACTTAAAAAAACCAGATTTCATTTCTAAAAGTTCCGCCGCAATAAAAAATTACATGCCGACATCATCTGCGGTAGGGCCGTACATACCCGGTACCGGCACATTCAGCAGGCGCAGATATACCGTCAGCTGTCCGCGGTGATGATACAAATGGTTGAATACCCACGTGCGCACACAGACGCCTTTGGGCATCGTAAAATAAATCTGTTCGCCATTGCGCATGGTCCAGTTCTCCGCCAGTTTTTCCTCTTTCGTGCGAGCCAGGCATTCCAGTGCTCCTGCCACTGCGGCATCGTGAATGGCCAGCAGTTCCGCCGTGTTGGCGGCTGTTTTAGGAACATAATCGCCTTTGGCAAAATCGAGCTCCTCATGATCTATAATGGCAACCGCCCAGTTGGGGATATCCGCGATATGCACCGCGAGGTTTTGCAGACTCATGGATTTTTCATGCGGTTTCCACGACGGATTATCAAATGGCACTTTTTCCAGCAAGCGTCGGGTGCTGTCGCATTCGTGGCGATACTCTTCCAATAGGGAGGTGATGATTGACATGACTATAAGTTTGGATTAAAATTACTTTCTTTTTGTTAAATAGCCTGTAAAAATCTGCTGACCGGATTTTTAATCCTGATTCCGTTGTTAAAATAATTATTTTTGCGGCTTTACACCCTATATGTTGAATGACCGCCAACGCCACCAGCGATTAATGAAAATGAAGCAGTACAGTATTACCATATGCATAATATTCGGATGTTTTTTGCTCACCTTTTGTCAGCATCCGTCGTCCGGACACCATCGGAGCGACTATGTTTTGCCGGAGGTAAAACCTGCGCAGTATGTGCAATATAAAAAACAGGCTGTCGACTTGCAGGATTCCGATATTGTAAGAAAAATACATGCACTGGACTGCTATTTTGAGGATAAGGTGAGAAACCATGCTTTTAATGGAGCGGTGCTGATTTCCTATAAAGGCACTCCGATTTTCGAACGCTATTACGGCTATAAGGATTATAGCACCAAGGAAAAACTGACGCCATTTTCCTCTTTTCAGATAGCATCTACTTCTAAAACATTTACTTCTGGCGCTATTCTGCAGCTGGTGCAGCAAAACCTGCTTTCGCTGGATGATACGCTTCAGAAGTTTTTCCCGACTTTTCCCTATAAGCAAATCACGGTGCGCATGCTGCTCAACCATCGCTCCGGATTACCCAGCTATCTGGAGTTTGCGGAACTTTACTGGAAAAACAAGAAGAAATTTATGAGCAATCAGGATGTGCTGGATCTGATGCTGAAGTATAAACCGAAAATCCTGAATCAGCCGAATACCCATTTCCGCTATAACAATACCAATTATGTCCTGTTGGCGCTGATTGTGGAGCAGGTGTCTGGCATGCCTTTCTGCGATTTTATGCACCAGAGTATTTTTGTGCCACTCGGCATGATGGATACCTGGGTGTACGACCCGCTCAGTGTACGGCCGTCCGCGACCAAAGGCTACAAAGGCTCCCGTTGGGTGGAGGATGCCATTGTATATACGGATGGCGTGACGGGCGACAAAGGAATTTACAGCACGGTGCGCGACCTGTATAAATGGGATCAGGCCCTGTATGCGGGCAAACTCATACGCCCCGATTTACTCGGACAGGCATTTACGCCGCAGAGTTTTGAAAAGGCCGGCAACAAGAATTACGGACTCGGCTGGCGGGTCAATGACCAGGCGGACGGCACCCGCCTGATTTACCACAACGGATGGTGGCACAGCTATAATTCCGTTTTTAACAGAAGAATCACCGATAAAACCAGCGTTATCATCCTTAGCAGCCATTACAGCTCCAGTGTTTACAAGATTCAACCGGTCTGGGATATTTTATACGGGGATGGTGTGGTGGCACATTCCGAGTTTGAATAAGCGATAATTTGCTGATAATCAAAACAAAAAAATCCCGGCCAAAAATGACCGGGACTATTTTAAACCAACCAAATGAAAATGTTTTAATTAACTTCTAAAATTGCTTATTAGACATTTAATTAATAGCAATTCTCATGCCAAAGTGATTTTTAGGGGCAAAAAAATTAAGATTGCTCCATTTTTTCTTCCATTTGGTGCTTTTTTTCCTTCATTTGATTCATTTTCCATTCTTTTATGAGCACGGTCGCCTTTATTTCTTCGAGCGAATCGTGTACAATCTGCACAATCATCTTGTTTAATTCCTGATTTTCCGGGTGGTCGCGGTCCATAAATGTCTGTATCAGTCCGTGGGTAACCTCCTGCACGCCCTTGGTGTGGGAAGGGTCAATCACATCCTGCATCAGTTTGTCGATGGTGTTGAAGGTGATATCTCCCACTGCTTTGTCCAGCATTTCCTGGAAAATCTTGCCCAATCCCGGAATGTAGCGCAGGGCATCCACGGTTTCATTTTCCCGAACCGCGTCGCTGATGATTTTCTCGGTATACACCTTCAACTCCTCGCGGTGGGCAGTATAGGCCACATTCATCGCATCGCTGATTCTGCGGCTCAGATAGTTGACGATAATATCCTCTTTCGGTCGCACTACTTTGGTGATGATGCGTTCCACCACCGGCGCGCCTTCGCTGACCTCATTCTGCATCATTGATATCATCTTCGCAATGACGCGGTCACTGACTTCTTCCACCATAATCTCTGAAACCATGGCCGATTTTTTGAAAAAATAGGTTTTGGTGACATCGAACGCGCCCAACCTTTGCAGCCGGTAGAACAGACCAAACAGGCGGACTGCCCCGAAGAAATTATAGCCATGCAAAATCGGGATGCACATAATTACATCATACCAGTGTACAAAAGGATAAAACCACCATTTGTCGTATTTTTTCCGATACACACTTCGTATCCAGCGATACAGTAACTCTGCTACATAGATGCCGACGAAAATCAGGTCGTAGTGAAAAACATGGTGGAACACATGTGCGGCATACCAGTCGTGAAAATGGGGCAATGCGTAGTGGATACCGGAAGCAATCACCTTGAACTGAAACAGGAATCCGAAAAACAGATACAGCAGGTTGATGAGCACGACAATCAGCATGGTCATGTCCATCCAGAAAAGATGAGAGGACTCGGCAGAACGCAATTTCTGCATATCTATCCGGAACATACTGCGGGCTTTGTCGAGCATAAAGTGAAGATAATTGTTTTTATTTTAAACCACTATGATAGGTTGACCTTAGGAAAAAGACAGGTATTTGCCTGCCATTCAGAATTTCACAAAACGCTCGTGGCAGGATTTCTCCAGCATTTCGCGGTCGTCGGGATGGGCGATATCAATCAAGGCTTTGGCGCGCTGCCGCAGGTTTTTGCCGTATAGATATGCCACGCCATATTCGGTGACAATGTAGTGAACATGCCCGCGTGTGGTGACGACACCTGCACCTTGTTTCAGGAACGGAACGATGCGCGGTTCTCCTTTTTTGGTGCGAGAAGTGAGTGCGATAATGGGTTTGCCGCCCTGACTGAGCGCCGCTCCGCGGATGAAGTCCATCTGTCCGCCAATGCCGCTGTACAATCTGGCGCCGATACTGTCAGCGCACACCTGTCCGGTGATGTCCACTTCGATGGCGCTGTTGATGGCCACCACTTTCGGATTCTTGCTGATGATATGCGGGTCATTCAC
>JADLAH010000075.1 GCA_020848315.1 Chitinophagales bacterium
CAACAGCGTGATAGATGCGTATTTTTACAGAAAAAAGAAATGTCCTTTCAACTCTATAATCCGTTTGATTTCAATGATCCGGTCGCCTATGCCGTGCCGGGCTTTATCCTGCTGATCGTAGTGGAGTTTTTTTTGTATTACAGAAAACATCACACGGTCAATAAGGCATTCTTCCGCGATGCGGCTGCCAGCCTTGAACTCGGCATCGGTTCCACCATTATTGATATCGGTATCAAAGCCATCGCCATCGGCTATCTGTTGTGGTTCTATCAGTTTCGCTTATCCGATAATCTGGGGCCGGCTACCGTGCAGGAACTTGCCAGTTGGCAATGGCATAAGTCGCACTGGTATATCTGGGTAATGCTGTTCTTCGCGCAGGATTTTATCTTCTACTGGTACCATCGCTTTGCCCATGAAATAAGGCTGTTCTGGGCGGCGCATGTCAACCATCATTCTTCCGAATATATGCACTATTCCACCGCCCTGCGCCAAAGCTGGCTGGAATTGTTGTTCAAAGATGCCTTCTATATTCCACTGGCATTGATAGGTTTTCATCCGATTATGATCCTGACCATGCATCAGCTCAACCTGATTTATCAGTTTCTGCCGCATACCGAAAGCATCAAGCGGATGCCGAAGTGGTTTGAGTTTATCTTCAATTCTCCGGCACATCACCGCGTCCATCATTCCAGTGAAATCAGATATTTGGATAAGAACTATGCCGGGATTCTCATCATTTGGGATCGCCTGTTTGGTACATTCAAAGAGGAAGATGAGAACGCTTTTCCCGTGTATGGTATTACCACCAATATCCATACCTATAATCTGCTGAAGATTACGTTTCACGAAGTGCAGAACATCTGGAGAGATGTGAGACGGGCACCTACTTTGTCAGCAAAACTGAATTACATTTTTAATTCACCGGGTTGGAGTCACGATGGAAAAGACCAGCGGGCGAAGACCTTGCAGCGGGAGTTGGAACAGCAGGCTGTTTAACCCAGTAAGCTGTCGAGCGGACTGCTGGCCTGTGCCTTGTCGGATATCGCGGCGAGTCTTGCTTCAAAGGCCATTCTGCCCGCCTCGACTGCCAGTTTGAAGGCCGCCGCCATCTGTGCAGGATGTTGCGCGATGGCAATCGCGGTATTTACCAGTACTGCGTCTGCTCCCATTTCCATGGCCTCTGCGGCATGAGAAGGCGCGCCGATGCCGGCATCTACGATTACCGGCACTTTACTCTGTTCAATGATGATGCGCAAAAACTCTCTTGTCGCCAATCCTTTGTTGCTGCCAATCGGTGCGCCCAATGGCATCACCGCAGGAGCGCCTACTTCTTCAAGTTGCTTGCACAAAACAGGATCCGCATGGATATACGGCAAGACAATAAATCCTTCTTTCACCAGTATTTCCGTGGCTTTCAGCGTTTCCAGCGCGTCTGGCATCAGGTAGCGCGGGTCGGGATGAATTTCCAGTTTTACCCAATTGGTCTCCAATGCCTCGCGGGCTGCTTGTGCCGCAAACACTGCTTCTTTGGCATTGCGCACGCCGCTGGTATTGGGCAATAGATTTACACCCGTAGGCGTCAGATAAGTCAGGATATTATCCGATTTTGTCTGCAGGTCGATACGCTTCAGCGCCATCGTCACCAGTTCGGTGCCGGATGCCGTAACGGCTTCCTGCATCTGAAGAGGAGAACCAAATTTTCCGGTACCCAGAAAAAGGCGGGACTGAAATGTTTTTCCGGCAATAACCAATGCTTGCATGCGGTAAAAGTACAACGGAATTCTGAGATGGAGAAACTGAAAATATAGCGGTTACCGCAACGCGGCATATAATAGTTATCTTTGATACTGCCGGAATAATTTTAAAAAGAAATAACTTCGTGCTCAGCTTATGAAGACAGGTGCCGCTATTATAGCACAATTGAAAGAAGACCGTAAACCACTGGTGCTGCTGTTTCCTGTTGCTGTAAGTATCGGTGCGGTAGTGGCTTTGTTCCTGTGGTTGCTGGATGTTGCTACAGAGACCCGTCATCAATACCCGTGGTTATTGTATTTGCTGCCGCTGGCCGGCATCGCGATTGTGTTGGTGTATCATCATTTTGGTAAAAATTCCGCTGCCGGCAATAATCTGATTATTGATGAAATACATGAGCCGGGTGCGGGTATTCCGGCGAGGATGACTCCATTTATACTGGTGTCTACTGTCGTCACACATTTGTTTGGCGGTTCCGCCGGACGGGAAGGCACGGCCGTGCAGATGGGGGGCAGTCTTGCGGCGATGTTTGCTAAGGTCGGACAGCTGAAAGCCGGAGAAAGACGAGTGCTGCTGATGTGTGGCGTGGCGGCCGGTTTTGGCGCGGTGTTCGGAACGCCCTGGGCGGGCGCCATCTTCGCGGTGGAGGTATTGGTCGTTGGCGGGTTGCAGTTGCGTTATGTATTGCACTGTGTGCTTGCTGCGTATGTCGGACATCTGACCTGCATGCAACTGGGCGCGCACCATACGGTGTATACCGTTGCAGCTGCGGCACAGCATTATCTGTATTTTGCTTTCGATTACAAGATACTTTTGTGGGTATTGCCGGCGGCAGTAGCATTCGGACTGGCTGCAAGGTTATTCTCTGTGTTAGTGCATGCGATACAGGCACAGGCTAAAAAGTATATCAAAACATACTGGCTGATTCCGGTGGCGGGTGGTGTAATGGTTATTGCCATCACAGGCTTGCTCGGAACCACAGATTATCTCGGATTGGGAGTCAGTAGTCCGGATAAAAACGGGGTGAGTATCCTGCAGGCTTTTCATGCCGGCGGATCGGATTATTTCAGTTGGTGGTGGAAGCTATTGCTTACTGCCATCACACTGGGAACAGGATTTAAAGGCGGAGAGGTGACGCCTTTGTTTTTTATCGGAGCAACCCTCGGCAATACTTATGCCATCCTGAGTGGTACGCCGGTGGATCTGCTGGCAGCACTCGGATTTGTCGCAGTGTTTGCAGCGGCTACGCATACGCCATTAGCCAGTACTATCATGGCAATGGAATTGTTTGGCGGAGAATACCTGATTTATTTTGCGGTGGTCTGCTGGCTGGCCAGCAGGATGAATAAGGGACATGGGATTTATAAGACCCAAAGAAAGAGAATTGCATAACGAAAATGCTTTATTTTATGCTCATGTGTTGCTTTGTGGCAAACTCATATCCCGACCAATTGCGTTCTATCGGTTGGTGTCCTCACCAACCGAAAAAGACAGATAGATAAAGCAACTTGATTTTGTCATAGAAATCGCAGGCGAGGTATCTGTTGAATGTATAAGCGCGATGTGTCAATGAAAAAAAACTGAAATCCCAAATCCCAAATCTGAAATCTGAACTCTGAAATCTTTAATCCAGATGTTTCACTCCGTTCAACATGACAAGCGGTTCGTCTGAAAGTGAAGTGTTCCCTTTGTCATA
>JADLAH010000076.1 GCA_020848315.1 Chitinophagales bacterium
ATCGTGGACGCGGTAGTGGATGCGCACATGCGTTCTTTTGATATCTCGGACAATCTGTCTATGAAAATACAGCCACAAATAAAACCCGTCTCACCACAAATTTATACCGCCGGTTTGACCTATTATACAGGATTAGCCGTACATTTGAATATTAAATAAATACAACTGCTCAAACAAAATACAGACATGAAAATCGCATTGATAGGATACGGAAAAATGGGAAAAGCTATCCATGAAATTGCTCAGGAGAAAAATGCCCGATTGGGTAAAAACCACTACGATATTTCCCTGATAATAGATATTGATAACCGCGCGACTGTAACCAAAGAAATGCTGCAGCAGGTAGATGTTGCTATCGAATTTACTTCGCCGCATACCGCTGTGGACAATATCCGCTGGTGTTTTGACGCGGATGTGCCGGTGGTGGTGGGCAGTACCGGTTGGACAGAACAGCTGGTGGAATTGCAGCAATATGCAATAGCAAATAATAAATCATTTTTGTTCGCTCCCAACTTCAGTATCGGAGTGAATATCTTTTTTGAAATTAACCGCTATCTGGCGCAAATCATGAATCAGCATGAAGAATATGATGTCATCATGGAAGAGATTCACCATACGGAAAAGAAGGACGCGCCAAGTGGCACCGCCCTGCATGCCGCACTGGATGTGCTGAAACGTCTGGATAGAAAAAGTATCTGGAACAATGATGAGGAAAGAAAAAAAGATATCCTGACTATTGTTTCAAAGCGCGAACCGGATGTACCGGGCACACACTATGTTACCTATGAATCTGATATTGATAAAATTGAACTGATCCATACGGCCCACAATCGCAAGGGATTTGCCGGCGGTGCCCTGTTGGCAGCAGAATGGCTCAAGGACAAGAAAGGAGCCTATTCCATGGAAGATGTGCTGGGATTCACAAAGTAAATAACATCTCTTAACGGCACGAATGTAATATATCCTGTAGCCTGCTGACTCATTCATCTGTTGAAACAAAATAAAACAAATCATGCTAAGTCTTGTATACGCCTATCTCCTGCATTATTTACTGCACATCCCATGTGTCGGCCTGTATAAAAAAGCAGGAAAAAATCCGCTGCACGCCTTCATTCCGCTGATTCAGGATATGAGTCTGATGGAGATCATCGGTCGACCGAAAAAACAGGCGTACTGGGGATTGGTGCCTTATGTCAATTTCTTGTTCGGACTTACATGGACAACAGATATTTGCAATTCCTTCGGAAAGCGTTCGCTGTGGCAACATATCCTAGCCATCTTTGCAGGCTTTTTATATTTCCCGTTTCTGGGTTTAATCGATAAGAATACTCATTATGAAGGCCCGAGCCATCTGAATGACCGGGAAAAAAATATCAAACGCTCTTTTGCCCGTGAATGGGCGGATGCCATCATCTTCGCGATTGTGGCAGCTACTATTATCCGTTCTTTCGTGATTGAAGCGTATAAAATTCCTACCACATCGATGGAAGGCTCTTTGCTGGCAGGTGATTTCCTGTTCGTGAGCAAACTGAATTACGGCGCGCGCACACCGATGACGCCGGTAGCATTTCCGTTTGCACATCACACCATGCCGCTGGGACTGGGCAATGCCTATTCCAAGGTTGTACAGTTGGCTTATCACCGATTGCCCGGTTTTGAAAAAGTGAGCCGCAACGACGTCGTGGTGTTCAACTATCCTGGCGATGCGTATCAGTATCCGGAACGCCCGCTCGATAAAAGAGAAAATTATGTAAAGCGCTGTGTAGCCATTGCCGGCGATACTTTGCAGGTTAAAAACCGCGAACTGTATGTGAATTCCGTCAGAGTGCCACATTATAAAAACATGCAGCTGGAATATCTGGTGAAAACCAATGGCCCCCCTCTAACACTGGAGTATATCCAATCGTTGGGACTAAACTGGTATAATGACTTTCCGGAAGTGGTGTATGTGGATGCCAATGGCAACGGCTATCCCGGCTATAGTGATGAAATGGGCAGTCCTGTCGCGCCAAGCGATATCTTGTTGTCACAGTTTAATGATTTTCTGGCCGTCAACAAGGATTCACTCATGGTATTGCTGACGGAAACACAACTGGCCGCCTTGAAGAAAAATACACAGATAAAATCAGTGGAACCTGCACCGGCTCCATCAGTTCAGGGTGCATGGATTTATTCGCTGATTGCGCAGTATTACAATTGGACGCTGGATGATTTTGGCCCGCTGGTAATTCCTGCAAAAGGCTGGACCATCGACGTTACCAACAAGGATAATCTTTACCGCTATGCACAAACTATCGTCCTGTATGAGCATGCGAATGCCACGATAATAGACGATAAATTACTGATCAATGGACAGCCCGTCAAACAATACACGTTCAAACAGGATTACTACTGGATGATGGGTGACAACCGCCACAATTCACTGGATTCCAGATACTGGGGCTTTGTGCCGGAAGATCATATTGTAGGCAAGCCCTTGTTTGTATGGTTGTCCAAAGATAGTTTCAATCCGGGCTTATCCTCTATCCACTGGAACCGCATGTTCCGCAGTGTAAAAAGTTTATGTGAATAATGCCGCTGCCAGCACCCTCCATAAAGACAGAAAACGGTATCCGGTATATTCAGTGTCCGGTGCGCAAAAAATGGGTGGTACTGACCCCGGAGGAAAAAGTGAGACAGTTTACCATTCATCAGCTGTGCGGAGCATACGCCTATCCACTAAAATATATTTCCGTAGAAAAAACACTGAAAGTAAATGAACTCAGCAAGCGCTATGATGTGGTCGTCTACAATCGTCAGCTGCAACCCAGTGTGCTGATTGAGTGCAAGGCGGAACATGTGCCGCTGAGCGACAAAACCTTGCAGCAGATTGCCACTTACAATATCACCATGCAGGTAACTTATCTGATGGTCACCAATGGGAAAAACAGCTACTGTTTTGAAATAAAAGATAATGCTCCGCATCCATTGGAAATGCTGCCGGAATTTGAGCGGTTATAACTTAAACCCTTTCGTATATGTTTCCCATTTTTCCAGCACGGCCAGGAAGTTATCGGGCAATGGCTGTTCGAAATACAGTTCTTTTCCGGTGCGTGGGTGGATGAAACCTAAACTCTGCGCATGCAAGGCATGGTAGGGCATTAATGCAAAACAATTATCTACAAAAGCCTTGTATTTGCCATAAACTGTGCCTGCAAGAATCTGGTCGCCGCCGTAGCTGTAATCGCCGAATAAGGTATGACCGATATACTTCATGTGTACACGAATCTGATGCGTGCGGCCCGTTTCGAGTTTGCATTTCACCTGCGTTACATAGCCATAGCGGCGGAAGACTTCATAGTTCGTAGCGGCATATTTACCGGCACTGCCGTCCGTCACGGCCATAAAGATCTTGCGGTTATTGGGGTTGCGGGCAATATTGCATTCAATTCTGCCATTGGGGGCTTCCACATCTCCCCACACCAGCGCAATATAATGCCGCTTGATGGTGCGGTCGAAAAATTGTTTGGACAAATGATTCAGCGCATGCTCCGTCTTTCCGATGATAATCAGTCCCGATGTATTTTTATCCAATCGGTGTACGAGTCCCGGACGGGTGTCGCCCGTTATCTGCGGCAAATCTTTGCAATGCCACAGCAGCGCATGTACAAGCGTACCGTGGAAATTGCCGTGTCCGGGATGCACCACCATGCCGGCTCTTTTGTTGATGAGCAGCACATCTTCGTCTTCATACACAATATCCAGCGGAATATTTTCCGCCTCTACGGTATAGTCCCATACGGGATTGGGCAGCACCACTTGGATCAGGTCGTTGCCCCGGATTTTATAATTGGATTTAACGGGTTTATTGTTGACGAGAATACTGCCCGCATCGGCTGCTTCCTGGATTTTATTGCGAGACACATTGACAATCCGCTCCGCCAGATATTTATCGATGCGCAACGGTTCCTGTCCTTTGTCTATGGTAAAACGATAGTGTTCAAAGAGTTCATCTTCGTTTTCTTCCACATTGTCTATTTCTTCCGTGTTCATATGCCCTCGATTAGCGTAGCGTCAAATACGGCCGCAAAGTTATCCAATAAAACTCGTTTTACAGCATCCATCTCTATTTCATCGCACTTTTCGCGGCATTCATTTTTTATGGAAGTCACGCCTTTGTCCGTAAACCCGCAGGGATGGATGAAGTTGAAGTAATTCAGGTCGACATCCACGTTTAAAGCAAAGCCGTGCATGGTCACCCACCGCGATGTCTTCACCCCGAATGCTGCTATCTTTTTCGGTTGTCCGTCTTGTACGGAATTCACCCAGACACCGGTAGCCTCTTCAATTCTGTAGCCTTCAATGCCGTAGGTGGCGATAGTGCGTATCATCACTTCCTCCAGCATGCGCATATACAGTTTGATATCGGAAGAGAAAAATTCCAGATCCAGAATCGGATAGCCCGTAATTTGCCCTGGGCCATGGAAGGTAACATCTCCTCCTCTACTGATATGAAAGAGCTCAATGCCTTTTTCCTGCAGCAGCGCTTCCGGCAACAGTATATTCTGTTCACGGGCGGATTTGCCGAGCGTGATGACGGGATAATGTTCGCAGAGATACAAACAATGAGCATCCGCATTAGAATGCCCGCTCATTTTATGCTCAATCAGTTCATTGAATTTTGCCGTCTGCATGTCCAGTGCATCCGCGTATGGAATCAACCCGGCATCGATAACCTGAACTTTCTGCATGATGTTTAGATGTTAGAGACAATTAGACACAAGACGATTAGACACAGGATAATTAGATACAAGACATAGGACATAATATGCTAGCCATTAGTATCTTACTACTTGCTACTTAATACTTTCTACTAAAACGGATTCTCTGCGAGTCTGGATTTCAATTTGTTAATCACATTGATTTCCACTGCGTCCACGCCTTTCAGGTCGGCGAGATAGCAGGACACCCAATCCGTCAGGTGGATGAGATAGAGGCAACGCACCAGATCATAATCTCCTTTGGAATAGATTTCAACGATATCGCTGGCATACTGACTCACCACTTCTTTGGTAAATTCCATACGTTCCTGATTGCGTTCAAAGTCTTTGTTGTTGCGGATGAATACGACCGCGATATTGTCATTTTTCTCGCGCCAGCCCACCAGTTCGTTGTGGTTCATCTCCGGTACCACATGATGCCAGCACAGCATTTTTGCGTTCTCATTGATTTGTTGACGGAAGCGAATGGATACGCCTTCAAATTTTGCATCGGAATAAATTACAGGAATCTTGTTGTTCAGTCGCTCCGCAATGGCTTTTGCTTCTGTTTTGATATTATCTTCTTCCGCATCCAGCAAGGCAATAGCCTCCTGCAGATATTGTTTGAAGCCATCTTCCAGCAAATCGAGGTAGTGCATGATATACAGCAGTTGCACAAACGACTGACCGAATGCGGCGCGTGGCGGCGAACCCGGATCGATGTTTACAAAGTCGATGTCGTTGGTTTCCGCGTATTCCTGAATCAGTCCGCCGGAAGTGATGCATACAATCTGCGCATTCTTTTTGAATGCCTGCATAAGTGCCGACAAAGTTTCTTCCGTATTACCGGAATAGGATGAAATAATCACCAATGTATTTTCGTTGACGAAAGCCGGGATCTGATATTCTTTATTGACAATAATCGGCATGGCCACATCGTCGCGCAGCACATTGGATAAAATCGTACCACCGATACCGGAACCACCGAGTCCGGAGATTAATATATTGCGGATGGGAAATTTATTTTTACCGATTTTAGCTTTCTCTCCTATTTCAATAGCGCGTTTCAGCTGACTGGTAAATGCGGATACTAGTTCATCCATTTTCATACGTGTAATATTTGGTGTAAAAAAACAAAAAAAACGGGATAACTCAAAAATGATTTATATTTATAGACGTCGATTTTATGAAAAAGATGCAAGACATAGGTGAAAAAGGAGAACTTTTGGCAAAAGAGTATCTGATAAACAAAGGATATGAGATTTGGTTTACCAACTGGCGCAATAAACGTGCTGAGATCGACATCATTGCCAAAGACGGAAAAACAGCGGTATTTGTGGAAGTAAAAACGCGCAACAACGATTCCTTTGGGCATCCCGAAGATTTTGTAGATACCGTAAAAAGGCGGAAAATGCACGAAGCCGCAGCAGCCTTCATCGAATGGCAGGACTGGCCGGGCGAATTGCGCTTCGATATCATCGCCATCGGACGGGATGGCAAAGTAGTGCATTTTGAGGATGCATTCTACTGATACCAACCTTATCGCTTCACAATCTCACTGTCGATCTTGTAAATTTTGGGCATCTGCGTATTACTGTCGAAAGTGATATTCAGATCAACGATTTTTCCTGTTCTCGGATCAAACACCCAACCATGTACTTTGGGTTCATTTCTGCTGTGCCATGCATTCTGAATGATGGAGGTTTTGGTAAGGTCAAATACTTGCTCGTATACATTCAGTTCCACAAAACGGTCAAAGCGCTTCTGCTCATCCTGAATGGCTTCCAGCTCTTTCTCATGCAAACGATATACATCCTTGATATGTCGTATCCAGTTGTCAACAATGCCGTATTGCTTGCTGTTCATAGCGGCATGTACGCCACCGCAGTAATAGTGTCCGCAAACAATAACATGTTTCACTTTAAGCGCATTTACTGCATAGTCGAGCACACTCAGGAGATTCATGTCGGTATGCACCACCATGTTCGCTATATTGCGGTGCACAAAAATATCACCGGCTTCGGTGTTTGTCACCTCATTGGCCGGCACCCGGCTGTCGCTGCAGCCAATCCAGAATATTTCCGGCGATTGCCCTTCCGACAAGCGTTCAAAAAAATCGGCATCATCTTTCGTCTTACTTTCCACCCAGGCCCGGTTGCCTTCTATCATTCTGTTGATCATTTCCATAGATACAGTACTTGCTGTTTTAGTGTTGCAATGGAATGTAAAATAACTATTTCTGCCGCTATGTAATACGCTCCCACATTATTTAATCAAAAAAACATTGCGCACAGGTGGATTTAAATACCTCGGAAATCTATTATCTTTGCAATATGACAAACGAACAATATAAAACACTTTCAGAAAGAGTCAGCTCTTTTGGGAGGTATCTTTGACGTCGCTAATAAGATAGAACAAATTAAAGACGACGAAGCGAAGACACTCGCCCCCGACTTCTGGAATGACCAGTTGAAGGCGCAGGCGCTGATGAAAGAAATCAAGCAGAACAAACACTGGGTGCAATTGTACCAATCTATCGCCAACAAGCTGGATGAATTGACTATTCTCCGCGAGTTTCAGGAAATGGGTGAAGCAACCGATGAAGAAGTAGAACAGCAATATCTGCTGGTGGTGCAGGAATTGGATGAAAATGAGTTCAAGTCGACGCTGAAAAATGAAGAAGACAACCTGAGCGCCATCCTCGAAATCAACGCCGGTGCCGGCGGTACGGAAGCTTGCGACTGGGCCGGGATGCTGATGCGGATGTACACGATGTGGGGCAATAAAAACGGCTATAAAGTCAATGAACTCGACTATCAGGCGGGCGATGTGGCCGGTGTTAAATCTGTGACGCTCGAGTTTGAAGGTGATTTTGCCTATGGCATGCTGAAAGGCGAAAACGGTGTTCATCGACTGGTGCGTGTTTCTCCATTCAATGCACAAGGTAAACGGATGACTTCCTTCTGTTCTGTGTTTGTACATCCGGTAGTCGATGATTCGATAGAGATTGTGATTAATCCTGCAGACCTGGAGTGGGATGTTTTCCGTGCGCAAGGTGCCGGCGGTCAGCACGTCAACAAAACGGAATCTGCGGTACGTGTGCGCCACGTGCCTACCGGTGTGGTGTGTGAGTGTCAGACACAGCGCTCGCAGATACAGAATCGTGAAACGGCTTTGAAGATGCTGAAATCGCGCTTGTATGAACTCGAATTGCAAAAGCAGCTTGAAGCGCGCGATGCGATTGAAGCCCAGAAAATGAAAAATGAGTGGGGCTCCCAAATCCGCAGTTACGTGCTGGATGACCGTTGGGTGAAAGACTTGCGGACAGGTTACAAAGTGACCAATCCCGACAATGTGCTGGATGGTGATTTGAACGGATTTTTTAAGGCATACTTACTGCATAAAGACGGACAATAACCCTAAAAATTATATCATGAGTCAGGAACGCATCGAACAGGAGGACTACTATCTGGACGAAATCGGCCGCATGGTCTTCACCGAACAGTATCATCTGAAGCGCGGCTATTGCTGCAAGAACGGTTGTAAACACTGCCCGTGGAAAGACCATCCGTGTCCTCCATTGAAAAATGATAGTAAGAAACCGGATTAGCGATTGCGTGGTGGTCGGCTGCCGCCACTTTTAGGACCGGAAAATTTGCGTTTGCTGCCACCTCGGCCAAATGGTTTTTTGTTTTTTTGCTGACTTTTCTCCTGTGATACGGATACTATAATCTCACGGCCATAATGTTCAGTGCCGTTCAGTGCCTCTATGGCTATCATGGCTTCTTCTTCATTGGGCATTACCACAAAGGCAAAGCCTTTATTTTGTCTGGTAATATTATCTATGATGATGGTGGCAGACGTTACGGTGCCGAACGGGCTGAAGAGTTCCGTGAGGTGTTTTTCTTTCCATTTAAAAGGGATGCTGCCCACATAGATATCCATATCAGAATTTTGGACAAAGCTACGCAAAAAAGGACACATGCCGAAACAATAAAAAAGGCCGACTTGATGTCGGCCTTTTCTTATTCAAAATCGGGATATTAGAATCCTTTTTTTGCTACTCCGTCAGCAATTGCCTGCAATGCTTTGGCTTCGCCTAAGATAGCTGCCATTTTATTGCCTTTGCCGTCATTGCCGGTAGCCATGTATCCGCCTTTTGCAGTTTTGGTTACTACCGCATCGTGCATAGGTACATTTTTCTCTTTAGTCTTAAGACAATATGCCTTGATCATTTTAGATGTGTCCATTGTTCTGTATTTTTAGTAAATAATTAATGGTCAAAATTAATAAAGTATCTGATATTCGTACACTTTGTTTAGCTATTGTGGACATTTTTCCTGAAAATAGTTAACAATTTGTAAATCTTGCAATTTCCTGATTATTAATCATTTACCGTTAAATCGGATTATTCGGCCAAAATATTGTTCATAATTTTTGTCTGATGACGGATAGATTCCTGGTGAATAGCCTCCATCATATCTTTCACAAAATCTTCAGTCAGCTCTTTTTTAGCCGCCTTTTTAATTCTGTCCTGAATGATTTCATCCCAGCGGTTGGTCTGCAAAATGGTGATGCCATTGTCGCGCTTGAACTCACCGATTTTTCTGGCAATGTCCATTCGCTCGCTCATAATTTCCAGCATGTAGTTGTCAATTCTGTCTATCTGAGCGCGCAGTGCTTCCAGTTTGTTTTCCGCGTAGTTGTCGAGATGGCTCTGACGAACGATGAGCGATGAAATGATTTCACCCAGTCTTTCAGGCGTCACCTGCTGAGCGGCATCACTCCACGCATTGTCCGGATCGCGGTGCGATTCAATCATCAAACCGTCAAAATCGAGGTCGAGTGCTTTCTGGCTCACAGATGGAATCAGTTCACGGGAGCCGCAGATGTGGGACGGATCCACAATAATCGGCATTTGCGGATATAAGCGACGCATTTCTACCGGCAATTCCCACATAGGTTTGTTGCGGTATTTGGATTTCTCGTAAGAAGAAAAACCACGGTGGATGGCACCCAAGCGTGTGATGCCCACGGCATTCAATCGCTCCATACTACCTAACCACAGCTGTAAATCCGGGTTGATAGGATTTTTCACCAATACCGGAATATCCACGCCGCGCAACGCGTCCGCTACTTCCTGAACGGAAAACGGATTCACGGTAGTGCGTGCACCAATCCACAGGATGTCTACACCTGCTTCCAGTGCTTCCTGCACATGCTGTCCGGTAGCCACTTCGACGGTGGTTGGCTTGCCAATCATTTTTCCGGCATTCACCAGCCAGGATAAACCTTCTTTGCCAATCCCTTCAAACATGCCGGGACGCGTTCTTGGTTTCCAGATACCGGCACGCAATACATCAATTCCTTTATCAGCCAGACGTTGTGCAGTTTCTGTCATTTGTTCTTCCGTTTCGCAGGAACACGGGCCGGAAATAATTACCGGTCTTTTGAAGTCGAAGCCCCAGTCTTTCAGAGGCACAATGTTTAAGTTGCTCATATTGTTGCTTATTAAATTTCCGATTGAATGAATGAAAATACAGTTTCTGAGATTGGTGTTATAGTTACTTTTGGTTAATAAATCGTTTAGTTTTATTTGAGAATCTTCCTGATTTCATTGGCATCCGCCATAAATTGGCGCAGTTCTTCTGTCTTATTCTTGTTAATCAGGTTGCGGAAATGATACATTTTCTCGATGTAGGTATCCATCACTTCCAGCAAATACTGTTTGTTCTGATGGAAAATCGGCGCCCACATATCCGGAGAACTTTTGGCAAGCCGAACAGTACTCTCAAAACCACCACCGGCCATTTCCAGTATCGCCTCTTCGTCTTTTTCCTTTTCCAACACGGTGGCTGCCAGCACAAATGAACTGATATGCGAAATGTGGGAAATATACGCGGCATGCATGTCGTGCTGATGAGCATCCATGTATTTGAGGCGCATGCCGAGCGTGTGATACATTCTTTCCACCAGTTCCACAGCGTTGCTGTCGCTGTTTTCCTTGTCGCAGATGATACACACTTTGTTGCGGAATAATCCGTCGATTGCGGCGGCAGGACCTGAATTTTCCGTACCGGCCATCGGGTGCGATGCTACATACTGCCGACGGTTCGGATGGTCTTTGATGGCGTCTATGATGGCGCCTTTCGTTGAACCCATGTCTGTTACCACCTGATGTGGCGATATCCTGTCAAGAATAAATAATAATTCATCTATCAGGATATTCACCGGCACGGTGAGAATAATTAAATCTGCTTCTGTAATGGCGTCTTCTTTGCTGACAATGCGATCTACTAAACCGAGTTCCAAAGCCAGTGCGCAGTTTTTTGCACTGCGGCCAACACCGGTGATATCGGTGCAGAAACCGGCGCTGCGCAAATCTTTTGCTGCCGAGCCTCCGATTAAACCTATTCCTATGATGGCGACTTTCATTTTTAGTTGTTTTGTGCAAATAATTGTTGGATGCGCTCTAATGCAGCAGCCAGATCTTTCTCCGGACTGCACAGGGAAATGCGGATGTAGCGGGCACCTTTGCTGCCGAAGATAAAGCCCGGTGTAATAAAAACATCCGCTTCCATCAATACCTTTTCCGTCAGGGCTTCCACATCGGCATAGCTGTCCGGAATCTTTGCCCAGATAAACATGCCCACCTGATCCGTGCTGTATGTGCAGCCCAATGCGTCCATGATGGCGTAAGCATAGCTTCTGCGTTGTTCGTAAACCTTGTTTCTTTCCGCATGCCATTCATCACTGTTGTGCAACGCGGCTACGGCCGCTTCCTGTACGGGCAGGTACATTCCGCTGTCAACATTTGATTTTACTTTCAAAATCGTATCAATATACGCTTTAGCACCGGCGATGAGACCGACACGTGCGCCGGCCATGTTGTGCGACTTGCTCAACGAGTTTAATTCCAGGCAAACGTCCATGGCGCCGGGTGTCTGCAAAATGGAGACGGGCTTGCCCTGATTCAGAATCAGGCTGTACGGATTGTCATTTACAATCAGAATTTTAAATTCACGGGCTACCTCTATCAGGGTTTCAAAAATCGCCTGATTTCCGGATGCCCCTGTCGGCATATTCGGATAGTTAATCCAAATAATCTTGGCGGCACGCAGCGTGTCTTCAGAAATATTAGTGAAGTCAGGTGCCCAATTGTTGGTTTCGTCCAGATCGTAATACACCGGCACGGCTCCTGCCAGGTAAGTAGCGGATGTGTATGTCGGATAACCCGGATTCGGTACCAGCACGATGTCGCCCGGATTCAGGAAGGCATTGCTGATATGGGAAATTCCTTCTTTGGAACCGAGTAAAGGCAAGATTTCCGTGTCGGGCTGCAGGATAACCTCATAGGTATGCTGATACCATTCGCTCATCGCCTGACGCAGCGCGGGAATGCCGATATAGCTTTGGTAGCCGTGGTGATTAGGCTGTTCTGCGGATTTTTTAAGTGCGTCAATGGTTGCCGGAGAAGGCGGTAAATCCGGATTTCCGATACCCAAATTGATAATGGGCTTTCCGGCAGCCTTAAGCTGTGCAATCTGCTTCAGCTTTCGGCTGAAGTAGTATTCATTGATGTGTTCAAGTTTATGGGCGGGTTCGATAATCATATTCAGAAGGCGTATTTAAGATAATTTGGGGGCTTGTTGGTATTCTCCGAGTATTTTCAATTCTGTGGTGAGCGGTGCAATTTCTTCCAGCATTTTGCGGTAGTTGTCTGCCTGTTCAAATTCCACATCAACATACATATAATATCTCCACTCTTCTCCTACCACCGGTAATGATTGTATTTTGGTGAGGTTCAGTTGATAGTTTCCCATAATGGTGAGCACTTTCGCCAGACTGCCCGGTGAGTGGTGCGCGCGGAAGGAAAGCGATGCCTTGTTGATGGAATTATTTTCCGGCGCATTTTTACTCAGCACGAGAAAACGGGTGAAATTGCGTTTATTGTCGTGGATGTCCGCCGCCAGAATCTCCAGTTCAAAGAGTTCTGCTGCGCGTTTGCTGGCGATGGCACCTCTCCTTTTGATATGGTGTTCTTTGATTTCCTTTGCGCTGAGTGCCGTATCATCGGATTCCACGAGCTGTATGTCAGGATATTGGTCGAAGAAGCCCCGACATTGCAGAATGGCCATCGGATGAGAATGTACTTCATCAATCTGGTCGATGGTTTGTCCGGGCAACGCCATCAGGTTCATTTCTATCCTCAGATAAATTTCTCCGATGACTTTCAGATCGGAATTTCTGAGATAAGCATAATTCGGAAGGATGGCTCCTGCCAGCGCGTTTTCTATGGCGCAGAGTGCAAAGTCCGCTTCTCCTTTTTTCATTACCTCAAACAGTTTTGGAAAGGTCGCACACTCCACCGTGGTGATGTCATTTCCAAAATACTGTATGGCCGCTATTTCGTGGAAAGAGGCTTCAAATCCTTGTATGGCTACTTTTTTACTCATAGATATTCAATAAAAAAGTCCCGACATTACTCGGGACTTGTTATACTTTACATTTAGATACAGCATTATACGTCCCGCTTATGCGTGAAAGTAATAATAGAAGTAAAAAAATGATTGGTTCATACTTACAAAGTAAAATAGTTTTCAGCATAAATCCAATATAGTCTGTGTTAAGTCAAAGTTAAACTGTAAAGTTTATTGAAAATCATTTTTTTTTTGACAGACATATCCTATACTTGCAATCCATTATCTACGCAACCCCAACCAAGGCATGATATCTGACAAGAAACTATCTCATTGCGATACTAAATATCCTGTTATTTTGGTAAGTGGCTTAGGATTTCATGATCAGAACAGAATCCTGCATTACTGGGGCAATATCCCTGATCATCTTAAGCAGCATGGCTGCGATATTTATACAGCGCATCAGGAAGCCTTTATTTCCATTCCTGATAATGCGGTGAAACTCAAATACCGTATTCTGGATATTCTGGAAAAGAGTAAGAAAAATAAGATTAATATCATCGGTCATTCCAAGGGTGGACTGGAAGCTAGATACCTCGTGAGTAAACTGGGCATGGCCGATCATGTGGCGAGTGTTACCACGTTGGGAACGCCGCATCAGGGTACTTATCTGGCGGATATAATTTTGGGAAAACTGCCCATTCCGAAGTTTGCGACTGCCCGACTGGCTAATCTCTATGCCACGCTCATGGGCGACAGACGCCCCGATAGTCTGCGTGCCGTAGTGCAGGTAACCACCGACAGTATGAAGCGTTTCAATAATGAAGTGCCGGATGCTTCCAAGGTATATTATCAAAGCTATGCCAGTCATGTTAATAAGGAATACCCGAATATGCTCTGGAAAACCATGGCCTATATTATCCGTGAATATGAAGGAAAAAACGACGGCATGGTGGGTGTGGAATCAGCTAAGTGGGGCGACTATAAAGGTCTGATAAATTCGCCGAATGCCAGTTCGGTGAGCCATGCCGACATGGTGGGACTCACGCAGTTTTTTGGCAATGCTAAATTTGACGCGAAGGAATTTCTCGCAGATGTGATACATGATTTAAAACTCAGAAAATGCTGAGGCTTTGGCATTTAAATTGATATCTTTATGAAAACTCCCGATATGAAATGGATACATACATTGGTCTTCGTACTGTTTGCATCTGTAATGACACAGGCGCAAAGTAATTATTTTGCCGCATACTCTCATTATCAGGTTATCAAAAATGAACGTGAGAAAATAGGAAAAGAAGTGTATGAATTCAGAAGCAATGTCACCGAGATGAATTTGAAAATATTGCAGTTTCAGATTAAAAAAAGCATTGCCGTTCTCGAAAAAGAACCCAATTTCAACAACGACTCCACCTTCAAAAAGGCAGCCCTTAATCTGTTTGGTTATTACCTCAATGTGAGCACCGACCAATATGCGCGTATTCTGAAACTCGTGGAAGATCCGGAGCTGGACAATGACGAATATCGCAAACAACTGGATGCTATTTACAAAGAGCTCTCTGAACTCGGCAAACCTTTCGATCAGGCCTTTTTCAAAGAAGAGGAAATCTTCACCCAGAAATATGGTATCAAAATAGAATAGCCGAATATCGTTTTTACAACATTCTGTAATGGTATTTCTGCCATCTTTTTTCTTTTGAAAAATAGGTAAAAAGTCAAAGAAAATAGCCGCATTATTTTCTATATTTGTTCTAAACAGCCAGAAAATATGCAGACAACTATTATTCGCAACGGATTATACTTTGACGGAACAGGTGCTCCCGGGCAAAAGAAAGATGTAATTATTAAAAACAATCTTATTGACGCCGTTGTCGATAAGGCACCGACCATGGAAGGTGCCCGTGAAATAGACGCCACGGGACAGTGGGTGATGCCGGGATTGCTCGACATACACGCCCATTACGACGCAGAAATAGAAGTATTGCCGGCATTGGAGGAATCTGTACGACACGGCGTTACTACCGTTATTATCGGCAACTGTTCCCTATCTGCAGCCGTTGGCCGCGACAAAGATATCGTAGATTTATTTGCCCGCGTGGAGAATATTCCTGCCAAAGTGCTCAGCCATTGGATTCTGGGTAATATCAAATGGAAAAGCGTAAAAGAATATTACGATCATCTCGATAGTCTGCCGATCGGACCGAATGTAGCTTCTTTCCTCGGTCACTCCAATGTTCGTATGGAAGTAATGGGGCTCGACCGCAGTTTCACGGAAGCCAAAGCCACAGAAGAAGAATTGCAGAAAATGGAA
>JADLAH010000077.1 GCA_020848315.1 Chitinophagales bacterium
AATCGCCAGTGTGAGCAATGTGGTGCGGTGCCAGTCTGTTTTTACACCTTCATGTTCTGAATCCTGAAAATTGATGTGCAGGTGCGGCATGATTTTATCTACCAGATAAATAAACAGTCCGCCGAGAGAAAACCCGATAATAACCGGTAAAACCACGGAAATCTTATCCGACATGGACAATACCACCTCTTCCGCCGCAATGCCCGATGCTGCCGCCAGTTTTCGGATAATGCCACCTTCTCCGATTTCAAAAGCGGGAATTATCAGCGACCAGATGCTGGCGGCCACCATCACACCACCCGTAAAACCGAGCATACCGTCGAAAATGGCGCGGTTCATCTTTTTAAAAAAGAACACAAAAGAGGCCCCGAGGGCAGTTACCCCCCAGGTGAACAGGGTCGCATAAAATGCGGCGAGGATTGGATTGATGGTTTCAAAATAATGGATGACAGATTGCATGGCAGGTGGATTTTTTGCAGATTTTTTCAGAAATATTACACAATAATAAAATTCGTTTTTTTAATTTAAAACTAATTTTTTTAGCTTTGACTAAATTTTATTTTTTTATGTTAAGTTCTGTAGAAGAAAATTATCTGAAATATATCTTTCAACTGAGCGAATATTCAGTGAATGGCGTGGTGAAAACAAATGACCTCGCTTATAAGCTCGAATATTCGGCGGCTTCCGTGACAGATATGCTGAAAAAACTGGCAGATAAGAAGCTGGTGTCGTATAAAAAGTATTACGGCGTTTCGCTCACCAAGTCAGGCCAACAGATAGCGGTACATGTGTTGCGCAAGCATCGTTTGTGGGAAACCTTTCTCGTAAAGAAACTCAAATTCACGTGGGATAAAATTCACGATATCGCAGAGCAGCTCGAACATATCCAGTCGGATGAGTTGATAGATAAAATGGATGAATACCTCGGATATCCTAAGTTTGACCCGCACGGCGACCCGATTCCGAACAAAAACGGAACCATTTCCGTGCCGAATGTCATTTGTCTGGCCGACGCGAAACTGAAAAAGACGTATCTGCTGGCGAATGTCAACGACGATTCCGCCGCTTTTCTTAAGTACCTGAATAAGATACAGTTGCAGCTCGGCGATAAGCTCCGTATTCTGGAAAAAGAGGAATTCGATGAAACCATCCGGATAGCCGTCAATGAAAAACAGCAATATGTTATCAGCCGGGAAGCCGCGCTGAATATGTTTGTCAAAGAAAGTAAATAGTTAACTTGCACCCAGGAATATTGCCATGAGTGTACATATCAGCACGATAGCGGATTTACCGGTACCGGTAAAAATCATAGTGGAGGCAAGGTCGTCTTCCAGAGTGGCATTGGGCAAAAAGGAGATTATCATCAGATTGCCGAAGCATATTTCTGTGGTGGACAAGGAAAAGACGCTGCAACAGTTTTTGCGTTGGGCCCGGCAACAGATTCACCAGAAAAGTTATTATCAGGCCCAACTCCAGCATATTTCCCATTATCACGAACGGACGCTGAAGATTCTGGAAGAATCATTTCAGATAGAAATCGCTTATCACGAAGCAGGGCGTAATAAATTAAGCTACCGCGGTGATAATACGCTGAGAATTTATCTCCGGGAATCGATGCCCGAACAAGACAGGGTAGCCGAAGTGCAACGCTTCCTGCTGCGTTTTACCGAACGCTATTTTTTACCTAAAATTCAACAGCGAACGCTGGCCTGGAACGAACGCCATTTCCAGGAAAAGATAGAAAAGATAGAACTGAAACATACGACTTCCCGCTGGGGCAGTTGTTCCTCTACCCGGAGGCTGACTTTTTCCACCAAACTGTTGTTGCTTCCCGAGCATATCATCGACTATGTTATCGTGCACGAGCTGGCGCATCTCCGTCAGATGAACCATTCTCCGCGCTTCTGGAAAGAAGTGGAACAGGCGATGCCGGATTATAAAATCCGCCGTGAATGGCTCAAAAAACACGGACATACCATAGATTTTTAAGAAGTTGTTGTCTTTGTCCACTGTCATGCGAACAACAAATAATATGCTATCTTTACAGCATGAAAAACGTGTCGTTTCAGCAATGGATGGTTTTGGTAATCGTCACCCTGCTTTTCTCTGCCTGTAAGTACAGTGAGGAACCAACGGTGTATAAAGGAAAAGACGTAGAAATAGCGTATCCGTCTTATTTGTCGGAGGCAGAAGGTGTTTATCCGATGAAAAACGCACTCGTGCAGGCAAAAAATGACTACAGAGATGTGTATTTTATCCTGGTGGACCACGGTATGAAACCCGGCGACAACGGCTTTGAACTGATGTTTGATTCCATCACGACACAGTTGAAACGCAATCTGAGGGAGGTGAAAATCGAATCGCCGGATACCATGTTTGTAACGGCCAATCAACTGAAAGTGAAAGAAGCCCGTTTTTCCGGCATTTTGTCTTCCGAAAAGCAAGACCACCGATTTTTGTTTCTGATAGATGTGTTTGAAACGCCGGAAGGACATATTTACCAAACAGCGGGTTGGCTGTTCCGTCACAAGCAGCATTTGTGGCTGGAAGATCTGAAAACGGCGGCTTATTCCCTGAAAAAATCGTCGCCTCCTGCTGAGCAGTAAACATTCGGCCTGTTTCATTGTTTAAACCTTATTATTTATCACCGCTTGAATACATCAGAAAATATATCCGCATCCGACCCGACAGCCGCCGAACGCAAACAGGATCATATCCAGCTCGCGTTTCAGTCGCAGGTCGAGAGCATGCACATTGACCGCAGATTCTCGTATGAACCGCTATTGTCCGCTCATCCGACCGGTGATTTGTCCCCTTTTTCTTTCTTGGGAAAAACGCTGCGCACTCCGATCTGGGTATCGAGCATGACAGGCGGAACAGAAAAAGCTTTTCAGATCAATAGCAATCTGGCACGTGCCTGCAGGCAGTTCGGGATGGGCATGGGCCTCGGTTCCTGTCGCTCGCTCTTGTATGGCAATGAGCGACTGCAGGATTTCGATTTCCGCAACATCATCGGGAACGACCTGCCGTTCTATGCCAACATCGGTATTGCACAGCTGGAAATATTGCAGCAGCAAAACGCCTTTCAGAAAATTGATGAACTGACAGACAAACTGCAGGCAGATGGTATTATTATTCACGTAAATCCGCTGCAGGAATGGCTGCAACCCGAAGGAGACAAGATTACACAGGCTCCGATAGACACCATCCGCAGGTTTTTAGACACTACCACACAAAAAGTGATTATCAAGGAAGTGGGCCAAGGTTTTGGCAAAGAAAGCCTGCGCGCACTGATGCAGCTTCCGGTGGAAGCCATTGAATTTGCCGCACATGGCGGAACTAATTTCTCTAAAATGGAGCTGCTGCGCGGCGATCAGCAGAAGTTGGAAGTATACAGACAAATAGCGCAAATCGGGCACAGCGCAGAAGAAATGGTCAGCATATTCAACGAACTGAAAGAAGAACTCGGAGATAAAGTACAGTGTCAGCAATATATTATTTCCGGCGGCGTTAAACATTTTTTAGATGGGTATTATCTGACCGAAAAAATCAATGCGGTGGCTGTGTACGGACAAGCATCCGGCCTCCTGAAATACGCGGAGCAATCCTACGAAGTGCTGGAGCAGTATCTGACCTACCAGGCGGAAGGATTGAAACTTGCCAAGGCATTTTTTAAAGTCAGATAATGTATGTTTTCATCATATGGAAATTAATCAGCAAATTCATAATCTAAATTATTTAAAAGAAACCAGACAGGCATTAAGAAATAATCCCACTCGAGCAGAGCAGTTATTATGGAAGCAGCTGAAAGGGAAAAAGTTAAAAAACACAAAATTCAGAAGACAACATAGTATTGCAAATTTCATTGTTGATTTTTACTGTGCAGAGAAGAAATTAGCTATAGAAATTGACGGAGGTATACATGATAGGGCGGACATAAAAATGAAAGACGCAGAGAAAACGAAAACATTGGACTATTATAATATCAGGCTGCTGAGGTTTAACAATGAAGAGATTTTTGATAATATGAACAACGTATTAAAAACAATAGAGCAACATATTTCACAAGAATAAACAAGACATCCGAAACAAAATAACGGCCTGTGAAAGGAAATCTTAGCAGTATATCACGGACCGTTTCCCCTCCTGATTGAGGAGGGGACTAAGGGGAGGTAAAAATGAAAAAGCAAACAACCGCAATAACCACCACCTAACCTCCTCCTTCAAAAGGAGGAGGAACCGGTAGCGATAAAACTAAATGGTTCGTACACAAATAAACTGGCAATAAAATCAGTTAAAAATAAAAAAACATGAAAAACATATCCGGATATTCCAAACTAAGCAAAGAACAGAAGATCGACTGGCTGGTGAAAAACTACCTTCACGAAGACGAGCAGGCAAAACACGAACTGATTTCCTACTGGCACCAGGACCTTGAGACACAGAAAACCCTGGATGAGTTTTCAGAGAACACCATTACCAATTACTTCTTCCCGTTTTCGGTAGCGCCTAATTTCCTTATCAACGGCGAATGGTATTGTATGCCGATGGCGATAGAAGAAAGTTCGGTGGTGGCAGCCATGTCCAATGCGGCCAAATTCTGGAGCGAGCGAGGTGGATTTAAAACAGAAATCATCGGAACCACAAAAATTGGTCAGGTACACTTTCTGTATCAGGGCGATATAGCAAAACTGAAAGCAGATTTCCCGCAGATAAAGGCGCAATTGCTCGAAGGCAGTAAATATATTACGTATAATATGGAGCAGCGCGGCGGCGGCGTGCTCGACATGGAGTTAATAGACATGACACAGCACGAGCCGGGTTATTTCCAGCTGAAAGTGTCCTTTGAAACCTGCGATTCTATGGGTGCCAATTTCATTAACACCTGTCTGGAAGAATACGCGACATCACTGAAGGAAACCGTAGGTAAAAATCCGGAATATGGCATTGTGAAAATTATCATGTCCATCGTATCCAACTATACGCCGCAGTCACTGGCCCGCGCGACGGTATCCTGCAAAGTGGAGGAGCTCGGCAATTTCGGCGCTATTACAGCGCAAGAGTTTGCAGAGAAATTTCGCATGGCTGTGAAGATTGCCGAAGTAGATCCGCATCGTGCTACCACGCACAACAAAGGTATCTATAATGGGGTGGACGCTGTTATCATTGCAACGGGAAATGACTTCCGCGCCGTCGAAGCCTGCGGACATACTTATGCCGCACGCAATGGCAGCTACGGGTCGCTGACCCACTGCAAAGTGGAAAACGGCATCTTCACTTTCTGGATAGATCTGCCGCTGGCAGTAGGCACCGTGGGCGGCCTCACACAACTGCATCCACTGGTGAAACGCAGTATGCAAATTCTGGGCAATCCCGATGCAAAGCAACTGATGCAGATTTGTGCAGTGGCTGGACTGGCACAGAATTTTGCCGCGTTGAGAGCGCTGACGACTGTCGGTATACAACAGGGACACATGAAAATGCACCTGCTGAATATCTTGAAACACTATGATGCTACGGAGGAAGAAAAGGAATACGCACTGGAATATTTCAAGGATAAAGTTGTTTCTTTCACCACTACCCGCGTGATGCTGGAACAGTACAGAAGCGCTAAAAAAGAAGTGAAATAAGCACCATTCCGCCACTCAGAAATCATACAATGACCCATACTTTTCGTGCTAACGGAAAACTCTTACTCAGCAGCGAATACTTCATCCTGGATGGTGCCGTCGGACTGGCATTGCCTACCAGATTCGGACAAACACTCACCGTTGAGACTTCTGCTGAAAAGGGTATTTTCTGGAAGAGTCAGGATTATGAAAACAAGGTTTGGTTCGAAGCGCAATTTTCCGAATCTCTGGAAATCGTGGCTGCTTCCAATAATGAAACAGCAAAGACACTGCAACAAATACTGAGAGCATCCCAAATCTCAAATCCCCAATTTCATATCACGACCACCCTCGATTTTCCGAACAACTGGGGACTCGGTTCTTCGTCTACGTTAATCAGTTTGCTGTCGCAATGGACCGGTGTCGAGCCTTACGGATTGCTGGCTGCAACATTCGGAGGCAGCGGGTATGATATTGCCTGCGCCACCGCGAAACAAGCCATCACCTTCCGGAAAACGCAGATATTGTCGGCACCCGAAGTGCAGGCAGTGGATTTTAATCCGCCGTTTCGTCATCAGTTGTATTTTGTTTATCTGGGAAAAAAACAGAACTCCAGGGAAGGCATCAGCCACTATAAAAGTCTCCCTATAGATAAAGCGGACTATATTGAACAGCTGACGGACATCACTTACAAAATGGCCGGTGCCATCGACCTCGATGAGTTTGCCTTTTACATTCGATTACATGAAAACCTGATTGCAGACGTGTTGCAGTTGCCCAAAGTAAAAGACCTCTATTTTGACGATTTTCCGGGTTCCGTGAAATCGCTCGGTGCCTGGGGCGGTGATTTTGTGCTGGTAGCCTGCGATGAATCACCGGAACTAATTACCAAATACTTTGTAAATAAAGGCTTTCCTACGGTATTGGATTTCGATACAATGATTTTATAACCATTTCTTCTTTTTTACACGCGTTTAATTTTGTAATTTGCGCAGTTCGCTTTTTGGTGGACAACAAACACAAGGCAACTACTACTACACATATTTGGAACATTATTTGCAATAGATTTATTAATCGAAGGGAATCGAATGAGAATAACAGGCATAAAGGAAAGAGCAGAAAACGCCAAACAATTATATCCCTATCAGCAAGATTACATCAAGCGTATCTTTGAACATCTGATAGAAAATGAAAAAAGAGAAAACATCGTTTTCCAGTTGCCTACAGGTGGCGGAAAGACGGTTATTTTCTCTGAAATCACGCGCAAATACATTGAACAGCATCAGAAAAAAATCCTGATTCTCACACACCGTATCGAGCTGCTGAAACAGACCTCCAACGCGCTCGAAGAAGCCGGTATTCATTGTAAACTCATCACGAGTGAAGTGGAAGAAATAGATAATCAGGAAGAATATCTGTGCTTTCTGGCCATGGTGGAAACATTGAACAACCGTCTCAAGGATGACGAAGATTATCTGAAGGATATCGATCTGGTGATTGTGGATGAAGCGCATTATAATTCATTCAGAAAAATATTTCATTATTTCCGTGAAGCCATTATACTTGGTGTCACCGCCACGCCACTCAGTTCCAACCAAACCTTGCCACTGCGACAGAACTACAAACGCCTTATCATCGGCGATTCTATCAAAGAACTGGTGAGCAAAGGCTACCTGAGCGATGCTACCACTTACACCTATGATGTGCATCTCGGCGGACTGAAAATCGGTATCGACGGCGATTATACCGTCAACTCGCTCGACAGGATATACATGCATTTCGATATGCATGAGAAATTGCTCAAAGCCTATAAAGAAAAGGCATTAGGAAAGAAAACGCTGATTTTTAACAGCTCCGTAGCCACCTCCAAATCCGTGGAGAAATTCTTTCTCGATCAGGGCGTTGCCATCAAACACCTCGACAGCACGAGCAACAAACAGGAGCGCAAGGAAGTATTGCAATGGCTGAAAGAAACACCCGACGCTATCGTAACTTCTGTCGGGATTCTGACCACCGGCTTTGATGAACCTACGGTGGAATGTATCATCCTCAACAGAGCCACCCGCTCGCTCACGCTGTATCATCAGATGATTGGACGTGGCAGCCGCAGATTGCCGAATAAAAGTCATTTCACCATTATTGATTTGGGAAACAATGCCCGTCGTCTCGGTTTGTGGCAGGATTATATTGATTGGAGAGATGTGTTTATCAATCCCGAGAAGTTCCTGGAACATCTGTACGAGCGAGAGATACAAATGGAAAAAGGATTAATCTACGATTTGCCGGATACGGTGAAGGCGCAGTTTCCGAATACCACCGATTTCGATTTCGATATGGAAAGGGTGTATTATTCGTTGTATAACAAAGGCAAGAAGACGCTGGAGTCGATAGATATTTCCATTGAAAATCACTATCAGCGCATCATGGCGAATACCACCAATTATCTGGATGCCGTTCCGCTGATCAACATCCTGCAGGACGAAATACAATATCGCCTGAATGTGTACATTTCCTGTCTGAGCAAAGCCACGAAAAATTATTTCAACTATCTGCTCGAAAATTATAACGAGAAATTACACGCCCGACTAAAGGCTTCTTTGCCTTTCAGTGAGGAATAGTTGTAAAATATAGCGGTTCGGAACTTCATTATTTTGATTTCTTTCAAAATAACCCTAACTTCATTCGTAATAAATACAATATATGAATAAAGAATCGTGGGGTTCGCGTTTGGGTTTAGTGTTTGCAATGGCAGGAAATGCAGTAGGATTGGGTAATTTCCTGAGATTTCCGGTACAGGCTGTCCAGAATGGTGGCGGCTCTTTCATCATCCCATATCTGGTTTGTTTTTTATTAATGGGATTACCATTACTGTTTATTGAATGGGGCCTGGGCCGCTATGGTGGTCAATTCGGCAATCACAGCACACCGTTTATTTTTAATTCAGTATCCAAAAAATTTATCTGGAAATACGTAGGCATTTTTGGTATCTTCTGCAACCTCACAATAGCAGCCTATTATTGTTATATAGAATCCTGGACATTAGCCTATATTTTCAAATCTGTTTCAGGCGCGTTCGCTGGCAAATCATCGGAAGAGGTGGCTGCCCACTTCGGCGCTTATGTAACGCTGTCCGATTCTTACATGGCCGTGTTTTTCTGGCTGATATGTCTGGCGTTGAATGTGTATATTCTAAGCAGAGGTTTGAGTGGTGGTATAGAGAAAGTGGCAAAAATTGGTGTTCCGCTGCTGATTATCTTTGGTCTTATTCTTGCTTTCCAGGGTGTCACATTGAAGGCCGGAATGAAGAATGCTATTTATGACGGGACGGTCGGACTGAATTTCTTGTGGACTCCGCAGTTCAATTCACTTTGGGAACCTAAAGTGTGGCTGGCTGCCGCGGGGCAGGTATTCTTCACTCTTTCTGTTGGAATGGGGTCTATTCAGTGCTATGCATCTTTCATTAAAAAGAAAGATGATATTGTGCTGAACTCTTTGTCTGCCGGTTGGATGAATGAATTTGTTGAAGTTGTTATCGGAGCGTCTATCATCATTCCTATCTCCATAGGTTATCTTGGAATTGATAAAGTAGTGGAACTGACTAAGTCGGGCGGTCTGGGCTTAGGATTTAAAACATTGCCTTATCTGTTCCAGAACTGGGGTGCTGTACTGGCACCTATAGCAGGAATGTTGTGGTTCGGACTTTTATTTTTTGCAGGGATTACCTCTTCGCTCGCGATGGGCTTCCCTTGCATGAGTTTTCTGCAGGATGAATTTAATTTTACCAGAAATAAGGCCGCGATGACCTTCGGCGCAGCTTGTCTGCTGCTCGGCGCTCCCGTTGTTTTCCTGGGAATATACGATATCCTGGACGAGTATGATTACTGGGCAGGCACCGTATCCTTGTTTGTATTCTCCTTACTCGAAACTATCCTCTTTGTTTGGGTGTTTGGCATCGATAATGCATGGGCAACCATTAATCAGGGAGCCGATTTTAAATTGCCGAAATTTGTGAAGTACATTCTGATGTATATCACTCCAACGCTCCTGATTTTTGTATTTGTCAAAAATATTCCTGAAATCATTGATAAAATCATGCACAGGGAGATTTACCACAAAATAGCGACCACAACAGACCCGGCAACACTGGAGATGCTGAACAATAAATTGCTGTTCACCAATCTTTCCCGACTCTTGCTGGTAGCCGTATTTATCGGAATAGGAATACTGGTATTTGTTGCCAATAAAAAACGCCAAAAATTGAGTGCAATATGAACGGATCAGCCTTGTTTATGATGATATCATCCATGTCTGTAATAACAATTATTACAGGCTATTTTATGTATAAAGTAGTTTACACGCCACCTAAACCTGAACCCGATTCTTTCGAGTTCAATGATGATGAGAAGCGTTGATTACAAATATTTATCGCCTTTTCTCATTTTGATGTCGTGCGTGAATTCCTTGATGCGCTGCTCTTCGTCCTTGTTGCAGATGAGCAATACATCATCGGTGTCTACCACGATGAAGTTTTCCAAACCTTGAATCACCACCAGCTTTTCATCCGGCACATTGATGATGTTGTTATTGGAATCGTATACCACTACATTTTTTCCGTTCACCGCGTTCTGCAGATAATCTTTTTCCTTTTCCACATACAATGATGCCCAGGTGCCCAGATCGCTCCAACCGAAGCTGGCCGGCAGCGTATATACATTCTCCGCTTTTTCCATAATGCCATAGTCTACGGAGATGCTCGGGCTTGTTACGAACGCCTTTTCCACCGCGGCATTTTCCTTTTCGGTGCAAAGCGCAGGTTCCGCCTCCGCAAAAGCGTCATATACTTCCAACAGGTTTTTCTCCAATGCATGCAGGATACTTTTGGTATTCCAGATGAAAATACCGGCATTCCACAGGAAATCACCGCTGTCCAGGAATTGTTGCGCCACTTCGCGCGCCGGTTTTTCCGTGAAGGTTTTTACCCGGTGGATGCCTTCGCTCACTTCTTCCTCGTGATACTGAATATAGCCGTAGCCCGTATCGGGACGGGTCGGGCGTATGCCCAACGTGGCCAGCGCCTCATTTTTTCCGACAAAATCCAGGGCGAGTCCTGCCACGCGCACAAACTCATCTTCCTGCAGAATGATATGGTCTGAAGGCGCCACGATAATATTGGAACCCGGTGCTATCTTATTGATTTTGAAGGCCGCATACGCAATGCACGGTGCCGTGTTCTTGCGGGCCGGCTCCGCCAGAATCTGCTCATCGGTGATGTCGGGCAGCTGCTCTTTCACCAGATCGATATAGTCGGTATGGGTAAGAATGAAGATATTTTCCTTCGGACAGAGCTTCAGAAAACGGTCATAGGTCGACTGAATCAGTGTTCTGCCTGTTCCCAGAATGTCCAGGAATTGCTTCGGAACCGAAGTTCTGCTGGCAGGCCAGAAGCGGCTTCCAATGCCTCCGGCCATGATGGCGGCGTACGTTTGCGGACTTTTCATTGCTGCAAAGATACACAAAACAACATATCAAAGAAATAAGATAAAATTAGCATTGCCGATATACAGATGACACAATTAATTAAATGTTAGATAAACAATTTTAACACAAATTGCAGGCATTATTCGGTAATTTTGAGTACATTAAAGTATAATTACGTCATCTCTCAGGATGGCGTTTTTATTCTAAACGAGAATTGGATTATGAGCATGCAGACAATTTCTTTGACAGGAGCCCTGAAAGAATATTTTGGCTTCGAAAAATTTAAAGGCAATCAGCAAACAATAATAGAAAGCATTTTATCTGGTAAGGATACATTTGTCATTATGCCTACCGGCGGCGGCAAATCGCTGTGCTATCAGCTGCCCGCCATCGTATCGGAAGGCACCGCTATCGTGGTGTCGCCGCTCATTGCCCTGATGAAAAATCAGGTCGATCTGATCAGAGGCTACAGCAGCACCGATAATATTGCCCACTTCATCAATTCACAGATGAACAAGGCGCAGATTACACAGGTGAAAAAAGACATCACCGCCGGCAAGTGCAAACTGCTGTATGTAGCGCCGGAATCGCTGGTGAAGCAGGAAAACATAGATTTCCTCAAGACCATTAAAATCTCTTTTGTCGCCATTGATGAAGCGCATTGTATTTCCGAATGGGGACACGATTTCCGACCGGAATACCGCAAAATCAAGGGCATGCTCAATGAGATTGAAGATGATATTCCGATTGTGGCGCTCACGGCTACGGCCACTCCGAAGGTGCAGTCGGATATTGTGAAAACCCTGGGCATGAAAAAACCGGCCGTTTTCATTTCGTCTTTCCTCCGCGACAATCTGTTTTATGAAATCCGTCCGAAACCTAACAAGCAGGATGCCATCAAGGATATCATCAAATTCATCAAAAAAGAAGGCAGCAAATCCGGAATTATTTATTGTCTGAGTCGCAATTCTACCGAAGAACTCGCGGAAATACTGCAGGTGAACGGCATCAATGCGGCCGCGTATCACGCCGGACTCGACGCGCATCTGCGCAGTGAACGGCAGGACCAGTTTCTGATGGAAGATGTACAGGTGATTGTGGCCACTATCGCTTTCGGAATGGGCATCGACAAGCCGGATGTGCGTTTTGTAATACACTACGATATTCCAAAATCGCTGGAAAACTACTACCAGGAAACAGGCCGCGCCGGTCGCGATGGAATGGAGGGTAACTGTATCGCTTATTTTTCTCCGAAAGAGATTCACAAGTTCGAGAAGTTTATTCTTTCCAATAAGGAAAAATCCGTCTCGGAAAAAGAGATTGCCGTGATGCAGCTGAGCGAAGTGGAAGCCTATGCGGAAAGCGGCGAATGCCGCAAGAAGTTTGTACTGCACTATTTCGGCGAAGAAATGGGCAATTGCGGCAAATGCGATAACTGTCTGCATCCGAAGGCGCCGGTAGAAGCGAAAGAGGAAGTAAAACAGGCATTGCAGGTGGTGGCAGACACGAATGAACGCGTCAATATTGCCAATACCATCAATATCCTGATTGGTCGCAAATCGGCGGATATTACCACCAATCATTACGACGCACTCAAGGTATTCGGCAGCGGCGCGACACACGATATGCTGTTCTGGAATTCGGTGGTGCGCAAGGCAATTCTGCTCAATCTGATTGAAAAAGATATCGAACAATACGGGGTGCTGAAGCTGACCGCGGAAGGCAAAAAATTCCTGAAAAAGGCAACTTCTGTGACGGTGGTGCTCAACAATAAATTTGAAGACCACGACGATGATGATGAACAGTTGGTGCTGAATGGCAAAAGCGGCAGCGTGCTAGAACCTCAGTTGTTGCAGTTGCTGACGGGATTGCGCAAATCCGAAGCGGCTAAAATAAAACAACCGCCTTACACCTTATTTTCCGAACAGTCGCTCGAGGAAATGGCCACTTTCTTCCCGATTGCGAAAGAGGAACTGACCAAGATAAACGGCGTGAGCGCGGGCAAGGCCGAACGTTTCGGAAAGCCTTTTCTGGAAGCCATCAAAAAATATGTGGAGGAGAATGGCATTGAGCGCAATGCGGATTTTTCAGTGATTAAATCCGCCGATAAAAACTCAAATGTGAAGGTTAATATCATTAAGTCGATTGACAAGAAAATGCCGCTCGAACACATTGCCAGTTCCTATGGATTGAATATGGAAGAGTTGCTGTCGGAAATGGACTCTATTGTGCATGCCGGCACCAAACTCAATATCAATTATTATCTGGCCGAAGCAGTGGATGAAGATATTCAGGAAGAAATAATCGATTATTTCATGCAGGCAGACACGGATGATGTGAATGTGGCGTATAAAAAACTGAAAGCCGAAGATATCGAGCTGCGCGAGATAGAATTGGTGCGCCTAAAGTTCCTGAGCGACGTGGCCAACTAGTATAGTATTAGGTTGAACATAAAAAGCCGCACAGATTTCTGTGCGGCTTTTTTTATGTAGCAAAACGATATATTTTATTGCCCTTTCCATGGTTTCGGCCCCTGGCCTGCGCCTTGTTTTGGTCCGCCCTGCTGTGCCTGTTTCATCAGCATTTTCTTGAAATGCTCTTCTGCTGTCACCAGTTTGGCAACTTTTGTGGCCGGCAGTATCTTGCGGAATTCCGCCACATATTTTTTGGTCAGTTCCAGATCTCTGGATTTGAATTCCAAATGTTTGGCAATGGCCGCTTCTGCTTCCGCGTTGGTGAAGTCGCCGTCTTCTTTGAGTTCCTTAATTGTGCCGATGGTGCTTTTCCGGATTTCTTTTTTCTCTGCTTCATACTGATTGTACACCGGCCAGAATTTCTGCGATTCGGCAGCCGTCAAATCCAGTCTTTTGGTGATATACCCGATTTTCAGGGCTTCAATTTTTTCGTTGCCGGGCTCATCCTGCGGCGGCGGTTGTGCAATCAGGGCATTAGTCAGCAGATAAAAGCTCAGTGCTATGCTCAGTAATTTTTTCATGTTGATTTCATTTAATGATTAAAAAATATCGGTCGATGCATCGTCCAGTTCCAAGTATAATTGTTCTTGTTCCAAATAATCCTGTATTTCTTCCGTTGCTATGGCGGTTGTCGTTTGTTCCAATGCCGGGGCCACGGTTTCCTGTATCTGTTCTACGCCAAATTCGTGGCTGTTTTGCTGCATGTAGTTGTAAATCTCTTCCTGTGTCAGGCAGGCACTCCCATCCTGACAATCCGATACAGGCAATGCAGTTCTGTTGGAAAATATGGTGAGCACCAGTATGCCGGCGAGTACCGCAGCCGCAGCCATGCGGGCAAATAAGGTGTATCCAATTGAAAGTCTTACTGTCTTTCCGGACGTTCCGGCTTTTTCCTGTGCTTTGATGTTCGCCATCACTGCATCCTCCAACTGTTCGAAATATCTTTCCGGCACCTGCACTGCTGAAGTTGCAGTCCACTGTCCGCCTTCCGCCACTACAAACGCCATTGTGCTATCTTCCAGTCCGGCGAAATAGTTTTCCGGAACGGCAGGCAGCGACTCCGTCGCTTTGTAGGCAGCCAGTATCGGTGCTGCGTCCTGCAATTCTTTTACTATGTCTTCGCGGCGGTTCATATTTTTTAGACTGTTGGAATAAAAAGAAGTTTAATCAGGCAGTTAAAATTTGTTCAATTTTTTTTACTGCATGGTGATAGGAAGCCTTCAATGCGCCCACGGACGTATCCGTAATGGCAGCCATCTGTTCATACGGCATTTCATCGTAATAGCGCATAATAAATACTTGTTTTTGCTTGTCTGGCAGGCTGTCCAACGCATATTGCAGTCGCGCTGCCATCTTCTCCGCAGACTCGCTGTCTGAACTGCTGCCTGTCTGTACGGAATCAATAGGTACAATGCCGCGTTTTTTCTGCTGTTGTAAATAGGAAAGCGCTTCGTTGCTGGCAATGCGGTACAACCAGGTGTACAAACCCGCATCGCCGCGGAATCCGTGCAGGGATTTCCAGATTTTTAAAAAGGTGTTCTGTAGTATGTCGTTGGCATCCTCGTGGTGGTGCACATATCTTCTGACATGATAATACAGTCTTTCCTGATAGGTTTGCAGCAATAGCCGAAAGCCTTTTTCCCGGGTGTCGGGGTGTTTGAAAAGTTCCAGTATTTCTCCGTCTGTAGTGGGCATGTTGCTTAGACTTTTAAAAATACCGGAGGTTTAAAGTTCCGGAAATTAAATTTCGTGTTTACTGCGAATGCGGCTCAGCGTTTCTATCGACATGCCCAAATATGAGGCGATAATGCCGATAGGCGCGCGTCGGATAATTTCAATTTTATTGTTGAATAGATATTCATAGCGCTCCGTGGTGGAGTTGAATTTCAGCATATAGTTATGGTTCTTCAGTGAATTGTAATTATGTTCCGCAATCAGCCGACCGATTCTTTCCATCACCGGGTAGGTCTGATAGAGCTGCTGCAAATCGTTGTAGTGAATGGCCACCAGCTGACAGTCTTCCATCAGTTCTATTACTTCATTGGAGGGTTGTCGGGAAACAAAACTGGAAAATGAAGTCAACAAAGCACCTTCCACCGTGATGTCAATCGTCAGTTCCTTTTCTTCCGCTTTGTAATAATTGCGGGCCATTCCCTTTTCAATAAAGTATAGATTGTCGCAGATTTTGCCCTTTTTCAATAAAATAGTTTTCTTGGGTAAGGCAATTCTGGAGGTGCAGGAATCGACTGCCGACAATACTTCAGCCGGCAGTTGTTCAAACTTTTGCAGGAAATTCAGGAGCCCGTTTTCAGGTATATTTGGCACTTTTTCTTTATTTGATATTTATCAAAAAAATCACACGACTATTCCATCATTTTTGTACCGGATAATTTATCCGAACAACGGAAAGCATGTTTAAAGATATAAAAATAAAAAGATGAGCCAAACCGGATTTTCAATTAGTGAATACCACGACATTAAACCAATCTACCAGAAATTGAATAAGCTGGTATCTCTGCCATTGCAACACATTAAGCCGGACGCGATGCAGCAATACCTGCAATACTTCGATACCAAATGCAGCCAGTCAAAGCAAATGATTACGGAAGCCAAACAGTATATTCCGGGTGGCGTGCAGCACAACCTCGCGTTTAACTATCCGTTTCCTGTAGCCTTTACCAAGGCGGAAGGTGCTTACCTGTATGATCTGGATGGCAATAAATACATCGATTTTCTGCAGGCCGGTGGCCCTACCGTATTGGGCAGCAATTATGAAATCGTAAAAGAAAAAGCGATAGAATTAATCAATGAATGCGGTCCTTCCACCGGTTTGTTTCACGAGTATGAAATGAAACTCGCCAAGATGATTTGCAAGCATATGCCATCCGTAGAGATGTTCCGCATGCTGGGCAGCGGCACCGAAGCGGTGATGGGTGCATTGCGCCTCGCACGCCTGGTGACGGGCAACAAGAAAGTCATCAAAATGGGTGGCGCCTATCACGGTTGGAGCGATCAGATGGTGTACAGTCTGCGCATTCCC
>JADLAH010000078.1 GCA_020848315.1 Chitinophagales bacterium
AGAAGCTGGTGCAGATGGCGGATGACCTGAAGAAACAAGTTATTGGTCAGGACGAAGCGGTCGTGAAAATCACCAAAGCCATCCAGCGAAACAGAGTAGGCCTGAAAGACCCGAAAAAACCGATTGGCACTTTCATCTTCCTCGGTCCTACCGGGGTGGGTAAAACGGAATTGGCAAGAGCGTTGGCTCGTTATATGTTTGACACCGAAGATTCCCTCATCCGTATCGATATGAGTGAGTATATGGAGAAATTTTCTATCTCTCGACTCATCGGTGCGCCTCCGGGATATGTGGGGTATGAAGAAGGCGGACAGCTCACCGAGAAAGTACGCCGCAAGCCATATTCTGTCATCCTGCTCGATGAGATTGAAAAAGCGCATCCGGATGTTTATAATGTCCTGTTGCAGGTACTGGATGACGGCATCCTCACAGATGGATTGGGAAGAAAAGTGGATTTCAAAAATTCCGTCATCATTATGACTTCCAACATCGGGGTGAGACAACTGAAAGACTTCGGTACTGGCGTGGGATTTGCCACTACTGCGATCAAGGAAAATTCAGATAACCTCTCGAAAGGTGTGATACAAAAGGCATTGCAGAAAACATTCTCGCCGGAGTTCCTCAACAGGATTGATGATGTGATTGTCTTCAATAGCCTCGGCAAAGAAGAGATTCACAAGATCATCGATATTGTTCTGCAAGGCGTTTATTCTCGACTGGAAAAACTGGGTTACAATATCGAACTGACTGTTACGGCCAAAGACTTTATTGCGGATAAAGGATACGACCCGCAATTTGGTGCCCGTCCGCTTCACAGGGCTATCCAGAAATATGTGGAAGATCCGCTGGCGGAAGAAATCCTGCATGCCAATGTACAGGAAGGCGATACCATCGTCGTGGATCTGAATGAAGAATCCAAAGATAAACTGCGCTTCGATGTGAAGAAGAAAAAGAAAAGACAGTCAAAAGAAGAATAACGAAATCTTTGTATAAAAAGGTGCGGGCGGAACTATGTTCCGCCCGCACCTTTTTTCATGCGTTGGAATTAAGTTTGAACTTCTACGGCCAGATATGTATTTTTGTACGAAGAATTTATACCGTTGACATTTACTATACAACATTCCGATCCGGCCTCAAAAGCACGCGCCGGTGTAATACAGACAGACCACGGGCCTGTGGAAACGCCCATTTTTATGCCTGTAGGCACCCAGGGAACAGTGAAGGCAGTGCATTTTTCCGAACTGGAACAGGAAGTGAAGGCGCAGATAATTCTGGGCAATACCTATCACCTGTATCTGCGACCCGGACTCGATATCTTGCGCAAAGCCGGGGGGCTGCATGCTTTTAATACCTGGAAGAAACCTATCCTTACTGACAGCGGCGGTTATCAGGTGTATTCTCTTAGTCACCGACGCAAGCTGACAGCACAGGGCGTCGTATTTCAGTCCCATATAGATGGAAGTAAACATTTATTTACACCGGAAAATGTGATGGATATCCAGCGTACCATAGGCGCTGATTTCATCATGGCGTTCGATGAATGTACGCCCTATCCCTGCGATTACGGATATGCCAAAAAATCGCTGAAGATTACTCATGATTGGCTGCTTCGCTGCTTTCAACGTTTCGACACTACGGAGCCGTTGTATGGCTACGAGCAAACACTCATCCCGATTGTACAGGGAAGTGTCTACAAAGATCTGAGAAAAGAATCTGCCGAATTTGTGGCGGCGCAAAACCGGCCTGCTAACGCCATCGGCGGACTGGCGGTGGGCGAGCCGGCCGAGATCATGTATGAAATGACAGAACTGGTGTGTGATATCCTGCCGGCCGACAAACCCCGTTATCTGATGGGAGTGGGCACACCGGCAAATATTCTGGAAGCCATCGCGCTCGGCGTGGATATGTTCGATTGTGTGATGCCTACCCGCAATGCTCGTCACGGCTTATTGTTTACGACAGAAGGTATCATCAATATCAAGAATCAGAAATGGAAGGAGGATTTTTCTCCGATTGATGAGAATGTGCCTTGCGAAACCAGCAGAAAACATACGAAAGCGTATCTGCGCCATCTCTTCGTAGTAGAGGAATACCTGGCCGCGCAGATTGCCAGTTTACAAAATTTATCTTTCTATCTTTGGTTGGTTACTGAAGCCAGGAATAAAATCAAAGAAGGCACTTTTACTATCTGGAAAAATGAAATGACCGTCAAGCTGATGCAGAGATTATGAAAGTATTGGACCGATATATCATCCGTAAATTTCTGGTTACGTTTTTCTTCGCCATCTTTTTGCTGAGTGCCATCGCCATCGTAATAGATATCACCGAGAAAATTGATGATTTTATCGACAATAAAGCACCACTCAACGAAATCATCTTCGATTATTATCTCAATTTCATTCCCTGGATAGGATTGATGCTGGCACCGATTTTCGTATTTATATCGGTGGTGTATTTTACCTCCAGACTGACTGCCAATACGGAGATTATCTGTATACTAAACGGTGGCGTGAGTTTCTACAGGCTGCTTTATCCGTATATGCTGACTGCATTTTTGCTGGCTTTGCTGTTTGGTATCTACAATCACCGATTGCTGCCTAAATCCAATAAGGTTAAAATAGGATTTGAAGAGAAATATGCATCTAAAAAAGATCAACGCACTTCCGAAATTAATTACCATTTCCAGATAGGCCGGGATACATTCGTGTATACACAGTCGTATGATATGAACATGAATTCCGGCTACAAACTCACGGTGGAGAAAATTGCGAAAGGCAAACTTACCTATAAGTTCAGCGCCGAAAATATTCAATGGGATACCGCGCAGAAAAAATGGAAGCTGATGACCTGGAAGTTGCGCAAGAACGCAGGTGCCTACGATTCTATTGCTAAAGGAAATGATACCCTGCTCGCGCTGCCGATTACGCCAAGAGATTATGTCAAGCAAAGCTATGATATAGAAACGATGACGACCCCCGAACTCGATCAGTTCATTGCCGACCAGATCCGAAAAGGAAACGATAATGTGAAAATTTATAAGGTGGAAAGGTATCGGCGCACCGCCATTCCGTTCTCTACCATCATCCTGACCCTGATAGCGGTGGCCATGACCACCAAGAAAGTGCGCAATGGAATGGGATTGTATATCGTAGCCGGCATGATGCTCAGCGGTGCCTATATCATCATTCAGCAGTTTTCTACCGTTTTTGCTACCAAAGGCAATCTGGATCCGTTCATCGCGGTATGGATTCCTAATTTAATATTCGGCGTCATCGCCGCCGCCCTGGTGCTAAGGGCACCAAAATAAGCAAATCCGCATCTGTTTATTATCATCTTAACCAATCTTAGGTAAATAATGCCTAAAGATGTTTTTATTCAAGGTTTTATCAGTTTTACCCCGTATTTTTGCTATTTAGATTTGATTTAAATAATTTGACTGCCACCCAAAATATCACCCATTTAAAAACCGGTCAGACCGCGCTGATATTGTCCTATCAGGAAGGACGCATCGCTTCCAAGCTGATGGCCATGGGATTATTGCCGGGCGCTCCGGTAGAATTGATTCGGAAGTCACCGTTTGGCGGCGCCTATTATATTAAGTCAAATGAACATTTGTTAGCCCTGCGCACCGCGGAAGCCAAAGCAGTATGGGTATTGCCACAGGAAACGGGAACAAGATAAACACAGAAATGGCAGCACCACAACACAAGAAAATTGCCCTGTTGGGAAATCCGAATGCCGGAAAATCTTCGCTGTTCAACCAGCTGACGGGACTGCGGCAGCGTGTCGGTAATTTTCCCGGCGTAACGGTAGAACGCAAAACCGGTACGTGTAAGCTCGATGCGCAGCATCAGGCCGATATCATCGACCTGCCTGGCACTTACAGTTTCTATCCGTCTTCCATGGATGAGCGCATAGCGGTGTACGCCTTGCTCGATACGGCACAACCGGATTACCCGGATGCGGTAATCTATATTGCCGATGTGATGCACCTGGAGCGGCATCTGCTACTGTTGACGCAGGTCGCGGATTTGCAGCTGCCCGTGGTGGTCGCGTTGAACATGAATGATATTGCCGAAGAGCAACAGTTGCATTGCGATACAGCGCAATTGAGCAAACTTTTATCTATGCCGGTGGTTAAGATTAACGGGAGAAATGGCGACGGTGTAGCTGAACTGAAAAAAGTTTTGCTGCAAATTACCACATCAATCAGCCCAAAGTTGCCCGCACCATTTTATACTTTAACAGAAAATGAAAAGCAAGTGGCGCAGCGTGTCGGCAATATTTTGCCGGTAAAGAATGATTATCACGCCATATTACTGGCACACCATGCAACCAAACTGCCTTTCCTGACGGTGGAACAGAAAAACGAAATACTGTCAGTCGCGCAATCATCGGCATTTAATTCCATCGATAGTCAGCTCGAAGAAATTATGCAGCGGTATCGGTTTTTCACTACTGTTACGCAACAGGTACTCAGTCGCCAACTCAGACAACCTGTGACACTGACGGATAAGATTGACCGATTCGTTACACATAAAGTGGCGGGGCCACTGATATTTTTCGCCATTCTGTTGCTGGTTTTTCAGGCCATCTTTGCCTGGTCTGCCGTACCGATGGATTGGATTGATATGCAGTTTGCGCAGCTGGCTGCCACTTTGCAGGAGTTGCTGCCGGACGCGTGGTGGGCGCGTTTGCTGACGGAAGGATTGATTCCCGGTATCAGCGGAGTGCTCATTTTTGTTCCACAGATAACCATCTTGTTTTTCCTGATTACACTGCTCGAAGAAGTCGGATATATGGCTCGGGCAGTCTTCATGTTTGATAATATCATGCAGAAATTCGGCTTGAACGGTCGCAGTATCGTTTCCCTCGTATCGGGCGGAGCCTGCGCAATTCCGGCCATCATGAGCACGCGGACAATTACCAACTGGAAGGAAAGAATGATTACCATTATGGTTACCCCATGGATCAGTTGTTCCGCCAGAATTCCTGTGTTTGCCGTGCTGATAGGAATGGTCGTTCCTGCTTACAAAGTCGGTGTCTTCAATTTGCAGGGCATCTTATTTATGAGTCTATATGTCATCGGTGCAGTCGCGGCGCTGTTGGCGGCGCTGGTATTTAAAAAGGTGATGAAGACGGAAGATCCGTCTTTTCTGATGCTGGAATTGCCGGCCTATCGCAAGCCGCACTGGAAAAATGTCATTTTTACGCTGTATGAAAAAGTGAGTGCTTTTGTATTGGGTGCCGGAAAAATCATCTTAATCGTATCCGTCATTTTATGGGTACTGGCGAGCTACGGACCTCCGGGAAAAATGAAAGAAGCCGTGAATGTGGCTACCATCGAATCTTCGGTGATGCAATACGATAAAGAGATGACAGAAAATCATATCGCCGCTAAAAAACTGGAATATTCCTATGCCGGATATGCCGGCAGAGTCATAGAACCTGTGATACAGCCGCTCGGATTTGACTGGAAAATCGGCATCGCTTTAATTACATCCTTTGCCGCCCGTGAGGTGTTTGTCGGCACTATTTCCACCTTGTATTCCATCGGAAAAGATGCGGAAAACAATACCATCAAAGCTAAGCTGAAGAATGAACGCCGTCCGGATGGAACGCCTGTATTTACGACGGCGGTAGCAGTCTCACTCGTATTGTTTTATCTGTTTGCCATGCAATGTATGAGTACACTGGCAACAGTATACCGAGAGACAAAATCCTGGAAATGGCCGGCCATTCAGCTCGCATTTATGTCAGGCACCGCCTACATTGCATCCCTGCTGGCTTATCAGTTGCTGCGCTGATTCAACATTTTGAAAAATACTTTGTTACTATTAAATGAAAGTTAGTGTAAAATTGCTCACGCTGATGTTGTTGTCCGGCATGATGATAATGTGCGGACAGGCGAACTCAAAAAACAAATCAAAAAAAATGGAGAAGGAAAATATAAAGGCAATACCAGTGCATCAGTTGGAAACAGCAACACTCGGAGGCGGATGTTACTGGTGTCTCGAAGCGTATTTTCAGCGACTGGAAGGTGTGGTGAAAGTGGCGTCAGGTTTCAGCGGCGGAAGTGTCAGAAATCCGACATATGAGGAGGTATGCACCGGAAAAACCGGGCATGCGGAAGTGATACAGATTACATTTGATACCACCCTTATCTCATTCACCCAATTGCTCAAAGTGTTCTTCACCATGCACGATCCCACCACGCTGAACCGACAGGGAAATGACATAGGAACACAATATCGCTCCGCGATATTTTATCACAGTGAAGCGCAGCAGCAACAGGCGGAAGCAACCATTGCTGCATTGCAGAATGCAGCAGTTTATGACCATCCGATAGTGACGGAAGTAAAACCTTTTGATGTGTTCTATAAAGCGGATGAGGAACATCAGAACTACTATAATGACAACAGCAATCAGCCGTATTGCCGTTATGTCATTCAGCCAAAACTGGAGAAAATGGAAGCAGTCTTCAAGGAGTTGCTCAAAAAATAATGTTTCTGGTCGTGATATAAGTCATGGATTTTCTTTCCGGATTTGTCTAACTTGAAATAAAATTCAGTATGGACAAACCGCTCCGTAAGATAGACCACATCATGTGGGATGTGAATATGCCCAACAGTCTGGTGACCATCACCGGCATGATGACTTTTGAAAAAAAGATATCCAAGGCGAAACTCCGAAAAGTAATAGAAACGCGGTTGCTCAAGTTTGAACGCTTTCACAAGAAAGTCATACTGAAGAATAACAAACCCTTGTGGCATTTGGATGAAAACTTCAGTTTGTCATCGCATATCCACCATATAGCCCTGCCGGGCAAAGGCGACTATGCCATTTTGCAGGAAGTAATCAGCGATTTGATGAGTCAGCCGCTGGATAGCAGTAAACCCTTGTGGCAGGTACACCTGATTGATAACTACGAAGGCGGCAGTGTCGTGGTATGGCGCTTGCATCACGCGCTCGCAGATGGTA
>JADLAH010000079.1 GCA_020848315.1 Chitinophagales bacterium
CACCGAGTCCGACAGGTCCGCTGCATATCGGTGGTGTGCGCACGGCACTCTATAATTATCTGTATGCGAAAAAGCACGGTGGCGATTTCCTGCTGCGTATTGAAGATACGGATCAGAACCGTCTGGTACCGGGTGCGGAACAATATATCATTGAGTCACTGAAATGGATCGGCATTGAGCCGAATGAAGGCGTTGGCTTCGGTGACGGCCCGCACGCGCCTTACCGTCAGAGCGACCGCAAAGCATCTTACCGACAATATGCGGAACAGCTGATACAAAGCGGACATGCTTACTATGCCTTTGATACCGAACAGGAACTGGAAGTACTGAAAGCGGCACATCCGAATTTCAAATACGATGCTACGACACGACAGCTGGCGAAAAACTCACTGACGCTTTCTGCGGAGGAAGTGGCACAAAAGCTGAATAATCAGGAACACTATGTGATACGCATCAAATTGCCTGCGGATGAGGAAGTGAAATTTCACGATGAAATCAGAGGTTGGGTGACGGTGAACACGACACAGATGGACGACAAAGTATTACTGAAAAGCGATGGCATGCCGACCTATCACCTCGCCAATGTATGTGATGACTACATCATGCAGATATCGCATGTAATCCGCGGTGAGGAATGGCTGCCGAGTGCACCACTACACGTGTTGCTGTACCGCTTTTTAGGATGGGAAGAGGTGATGCCGAAGTTCGCGCACTTGCCTTTGCTGCTGAAGCCGGACGGCAACGGAAAACTCAGCAAGCGCGACGGCGACCGTCTCGGATTTCCGGTATTCCCGCTGGAGTGGACCGACCCGAAAACGAACGAAGTGAGCAGCGGCTACAAACAAAAAGGCTATGTGCCGGAAGCCGTGCTGAACATGCTGGCATTCCTCGGTTGGAATCCGGGCGGCACGCAGGAAATTTTCAGCAAGGAAGAATTGATTGACTTGTTTGATCTGGAACAGATACACAAGGCAGGCGCGAAGTTCGACTTTGAAAAAGCCAAGTGGTTCAATGCCGAATACATCAAAAAGATGAGCGAAACGGATATCGCGCAATGGCTGCTGGAAAACGGCGCGGAAGCATATCGCAACATGGATATCAATTATCTGACAAAGGCCATCGCCCTGATTAAAGACCGGTTGGTATTCCTGCACGATGTGGATCTGTTCGGCTATCTGTTCCGTGCGCCACAGCAATATGACAGTGCCGTCCTGCAGAAAATTGCGAACATAAAACCGGCGCTCGACATCGCTCATTTATCTGATTTCCTGCTACAGCTGCCGGAGCTTTCCGCTGCCGAAACGGAAGAAAAAATAAAATCATATACGGCGGAACACAACATTAAAACCGGAGAAATGATGAAGTTTCTGCGCGTGAGTCTGGTCGGAGAATTATCCGGTCCGGCCATCCCGGATTTAATTGTTCTGCTCGGCATCCGCGAAACAGCAGCAAGAATCAATCATTGTTTCAGTCAATTATAGCATTACCACCGGGAGCATCTACCGACTTTGATTTTTCCGGATATTCCGCCACTACACAAACAAGAAAAAATGGAATCACATACAGAAGAAAATAAATCGCTGAATTTTATTGAGGAGATCATTGAAAAGGACTTGCAAGAAGGACGCTACAGCAGTATCCTCACCCGTTTCCCGCCGGAGCCGAATGGTTACCTGCACATGGGACACGCCTCTTCCATCTGCCTCAACTTTGGCGTTGCCAAAAAATTTGGTGGTAAGACCAACCTGCGTTTCGATGATACCAATCCGGTAACGGAAGACACGGAATATGTGGAAAGCATCCAGGAAGATGTGAAGTGGCTGGGATTTGAATGGGAGAATGTGTTTTACGCGAGCGATTACTTCGATCAATTATATGACTATGCCGTGCAGCTCATCCGTCAGGGCGATGCCTACGTGTGCGACCTGAGTGCGGAAGAAATTGCCGCACAGAAAGGCACCCCCACGGAAGCAGGTACGGAGAGTCCGTACAGAAACCGCAGCGTGGAAGAAAACCTGCAGTTGTTCGCGGACATGAAAGCCGGCAAATTTCAGGAAGGCGAAAAAACATTGCGTGCCAAAATTGATATGGCTTCGACCAATATGCTGATGCGCGACCCGCTGCTGTATCGCATCAAGTATGCGCACCACCACCGCACCGGCGACAAATGGTGTATTTATCCGATGTATGATTTCGCACACGGACAAAGCGATTCCATAGAGCGCATCACGCATTCCATCTGCACACTGGAGTTTGTGCCACACAGAGAGCTGTACGACTGGTGCATCGCGCGATTGGGTATTTATCCATCAAAACAATACGAGTTTGCGCGACTGAATGTGAACTATACCGTGATGAGCAAGCGGAAATTACTGCAACTCGTCAACGAGCAGCACGTGACAGGCTGGGATGATCCGCGCATGCCTACGATATCCGGTATGCGCCGCAGAGGCTATACGGCTGCCGCCATCCGCGAATTCTGCGACCGTGCGGGCATTACCAAACGAGAAAAAGTGGTAGACATCTCTTTGTTGGAATTTTGTGTGCGCGAGGAATTAAATAAAACCGCCTTGCGCAGAATGGTAGTATTTGATCCGGTGAAAGTTGTCATCACCAATATGGATGAAAACGAAATTCTGCTCGATATTGAAAATAATCCGGAGGATGAAAACGGTGGCACGCGTCAGGTGGCATTCACACGGGAATTGTATATCGAACGCGAGGACTTCATGGAAAATCCTCCGAAGAAATATTTCCGGATGGCCATTGGTCAACATGTACGCCTGAAAGGCGCATATATCGTGACCTGCCATGATGTGGTGAAAGATGCGGACGGCAACATTACGGAAATCCATTGCACCTATATTCCGGAAAGCCGCAGCGGACAGGATACTTCGGGATTGAAAGTGCAGGGTACGCTGCATTGGGTGAGTGTACAACATGCCCTTCCGGTGGAGATCCGCGAATACGACCGATTATTTAAAGTAGAAAATCCGAACGCGGAAGAAGGTGATTTCAAGGACTATATCAACGAAAACAGTCTGCATGTCATTCCACGCGCGATGGCCGAACCGGCACTTGCAGAGGCGACGACGGCCAACCATTTTCAGTTTCTGAGAAAAGGCTATTTCTACCCGGACAAAGAATCCGGCAAAGGACATATCATCTTCAACAAAACAGTTGGACTAAAAGACAGCTGGGCGAAGAAAGGATAATTCCTACGATTCGTTTTCGTAATAGATTTTATAGTATTTACGGCCATTCTCATCGACGCCGTGCTCAATCATTTCACGGTTGCCGTGGATGTAGATATGGAAATTCTTATCCAGTTTGAGTACGCTCTTAAAAACGCGTGCCTGCTTTTTGACGGCTTGCGCAGAAATGGCAAAACTGTCATCGAGCTGTATGTCATTTTCCTGCCGGTAGTGACTGTCGAAATTGCGGAACGACTCAATGATATTCGGATCGTACAATACTTCTTCTTCGAAGCTTGTTCTATCGAAATTCTCGTGTGATTTAAAATACTGTACGGAACGATTCAGCAAATCTATCTGATCTGTTTTCTGGGCTTCAAATTCATTCGCAAACTGCTGTGTGACGTAGTTCTTTGCCAGTCCCAGAAATTGCTGCGTCTGATGATATTCTGTGCTTTGCGATTTCACTTGGAGGAAATCATTTCTCCAGTATTGCGATTCCGCGGAAGAGGCGGTGGCCAGCAGCACTTCATAGCCATCTTTTTCCTGTGTATTCAGAATCAGACAGCCTTTTTCCATGCCTTTAATTTCAAATCCTACCTGCGACTGTAAGGAAAAGCCCTCTTCTTCGTCGGTAAGCTGCAGGTATGGCGTGTCATTTTCTGTTTTAAAAATACCGATGCCATCCGTTACAAAACTGCCTATTGTAATATGCGTGCAATAGACTACATTCAGTTTTCCTTCTTTTATTTTTGGATGCATATTGGTTTCATACAAGAGCTTGGCAATGCTCTGTGAATGTGTCAGCAGTTCCTCCGGATTTTCGAAAATCTGCTGGGCAATGCGATACACCTCATTCATCTCCAGCTGAACGGCATGCGTAAAACTATATCGGTCCTCCAGATTAAACGGAGACAAGAGATAGTCGCGCAGATAGCCGCGGGCGTGCTCATCCATCTTCGTAGGTTCGTGCGACAACAGGATAGATTCATCGCGCAGCTTATTGCCTACATGATGTGTAATAAGCTGCTCTATCTGCAACAGCGAGAAGTCGATGGCTTTCATTGCTGGATATTATTTTTCGGCGATGGTGATAATCGCGTTCCATATTTTCTCGATAGCCGCCGGATAATTCACCCAGTTTTTATCTGTTTTCGGCGAAAAGATGGCCACGTTCACTTTATTCTTCTTCTGTCCCACAGTCAGCGCAATCGTCAGCGGAACCGGCTGTGGCTGTACGCCAAAACGCGCGTTGCAATCATCATCCGTATCCGCGCAGTCGTACGATTTGTTCATTTCGAAAAACTCCATATCCACCATATACTGCGCCAGTTTGGTCAGTTCATCTCTGGATATTTTTTTCTCAGTGCGTTGTACGCCTGCGGCAGCCGTTTTGTATTCGCGCTGAATTACGCCGGAGTTGAGGATGGAAATATGGTCGTAGATTCTGGCATCTTTGCCGGACAATACGCCACCGCCACTCATGTAGATATCAATATAATCAGCAGGATTGATGATAGTCGGCACTTTGATATTAAGTGATTTCATCACACTATCCAACACTCTCTTGTTCGCCAGATACAGGGAATCCGCTTCTTTGGTGTACTGTGCATAGGTTTCTTTCAGGGCTGCTTCCTGTTTCGGATCTTTAGATGCCGGCGCTGTTTTGTTCACCGGAATAGCTTCTTCCAGTTGCTCTTTGGATTTCGGCATTGGTTCATCCTTGCGGTTGTAGGTCGCGTTTTTATTAATCACCGGCGTAGTCTCAAAAGAAAATTCTTTAAAATTCTTGGTGGTGTCAATTTTATAAACTGGTTTCTGTACCGGCTTTGGCAAATCCTGCTTTTTCTCTTCCGCTATCTGTTTGCCTTTGATAATAGGTTTGGTAGAAAAATCTTCTGATTTCTTCGGCACCGTTTTCAGTGTATCTTTCACCGGCTTGACAATTGCTTTGATGGAATCCGTTTTTGTTTTCACCTGTTTTATCAACGAATCCTTTTTCACCGGAGCCGGTTTCTTTATTTCTGCCGGAACAGTCGGTTTAACTGTCTCCGTATCTTTTTTAATCTGTTTGACAGGCTGCACTTTCACGCTGTCTTTTTTAACCCCTTCCGGCTTTTTGATGGATAAGTCTATTACGGCTTCCTTAGGCTTTACGGGCGTCTTCACTGGGGCTCCCTTGATGATGGGCTTCGTGGAAAACATATCTATATCGGAAGTGTCTATCTTTTTATAGGTGGCCGGTGTTGTCGGTTTTTGCTTCAAATCTATCGATTTGATATTTTCCCGTTCGATGGCGTTGAGGTCTTTGGTAATATCTCCGGTTTTGTTGCCGTCTGTCTGTGCCAACGCAGCCAACTGGAGGAAGAGTACACATAACAGGACACTGATTTTCTGCTTCATTGCTTGATTTTTATTGTATTAAACCTGCACGCCTTTCAACATTGGCACAAAGGTAAATTCTTCAAAAGTTTCTTTTTCAAATTCTGTCTGGCTGAGTCGCGTGATTCTGAGCATTTGCTGCACATCGCCTTCACCGAATGGTATCACCATCAAGCCATTTATTTTCAGTTGTTGCAGCAACGCTTTGGGTATTTC
>JADLAH010000080.1 GCA_020848315.1 Chitinophagales bacterium
GAAGAAATCATACAGAATCTGACCTGTTGCATCTCTGAACCACAGTGTAATATATCGGGAAGGATCAGGATTCTCTGCTGTCAGTGTTGCAATAGCACCCGGACAAACCGCCACAGGATCAACTGTTACTACCGGAGTTGGAACTTCATTTACATTAACAATGATTTCTGTTGGATCACTTTCGCAACCTGCAGCATTAGTCTCTGTAACATTGAATGTATAAGTACCGGCAGGTAAATCTTGCGGGAAGTATTCAGAACCATGAGCAATCGGTGATGTATATGCACCGAATGGACCGTCAATCAGGTACCAGTTAATAGTACCACCTGAACCTTCAACACCTAAGTAAGGAGCGGTACCTAAACAAGCATCAACTTCATCACCAACGATTGAAAGTGGTGGAAGTGGGTTCTCATCTACGTGCGCATTGAAGTACGTTCTCTGACTTTCGCAACCGGAAGCAGAAATATATTCAATGTAAAGGTTATAATCACCTGCTGCTGAGATGCCAGTCAAGTTTAAAGGAACAGTTAATCCACCTAAACCGCTAACGTTGAAGCCACCAATCAGGCCGAATCCTGACTCACCAATTAAGATAATATCGACATCTTCCGGGAGTGTTACATTTATTGTGATGGCTGCATCATTTTCGCAAGCAGGCAGCACTTCAGGAACTGCTACAGTTGGCAGTGTAATTACATTAGCAGTTACAGGAACAGCAGCACTTAAACAACCAGCAGCAGATTCTTCGCGAACGAAGAAAGTCGTTGTCTGAGTAAGAGCCTGTGTAGTATAAGTGGCACCAGAAGCCAGGAAGCTAGATGTAGAACCATCGCTATACCAGTTTAAGGTGTTTGCAGGGTTAGCAGCTGTAGCTGTCAATTCAGCAAAACCGTTGAAACATACATCTACATCGCTTGCTGACGGTGCAGCAGGAGCATCTACCGTTACTGTTACAGCCTCTGCCGCGCTTTCGCAATCAGTCGGCGTGTATTGTGTAACATAATATGTAGTAGTAGTCGCTAAAGCAGGCGTGTTAAACTGAGCACCTACCTGCAAGGCATTTTCCAAAGCAGCATCAGCGTACCATGTAAATGTTGCATTAGGCTCGCCGGATGCAACCAATACGGTAGAACTGTTTTCGCAAACAGTAGCATCAGCAGCTGTTGGTGCGCTCAGAGAAGATGGAGTAATATTTACAATCACATCTTCTACCGCACCTACGCATGTGCCGTTTTCAAGACGAGCATAGTATGTAGTAGTTGCGTTCAGAACAGGAGTTGTATAAGAAGAACCTGTAGCCAGTTGAGTGGCAGGCCCCAGTGTTGGGTCAGCGTCATACCAAACGGTATTTACATCACCACTTATCAGTGTCACGGAATTTCCGGGACAGATGTTTGCGTCTGCTACCACAGGAGCATTCAAACTCAATACTGTAATCGTCAGTTGATTGGAATATACTTCTTTAGTAGCACCTGTACCGGCATTGATACAGAAATCTACTTTACGTCTGAATGTATAGGTTGTACTAGCACCACCTACTAAAGGTAATACACCCGGATCATATGTCTCTCCGCTTGAACCACCTATATCAGTAAATGCACCGCCGTTTACACTTTGCTGCCAAGTAATGTTATCCACAAGACCCGCAGTTGCAGGATTAGGATCGCGTGGCGCTACGGAAGATGTTAATACATCCGGATCGTCTCCTAAGCATACCGTAACATTGGCTGGTGTGTTAAAGTCAATAGTACCGCCACTGTTGGCATCCGTTACGCTGGCACCATCCCAGCTCCATCTCCACTGCCATCTGGCACCGTAGCTTTCTGTTACGTCATCAGACGCACAACCATTACGTTGAGATTGCTGTGTTGCAGACCAGGCACATGGAGCTGTACCAGTAATTGCGATATTGTTGGCACCTGACGCAGCTGCAAAGCCCCCACAGTTACCATCATCTGCATCTGGTAAACCGAAACATGTAGGGTCAAACTCTAATCCGTCCATTTCAACTTGGAAGAAATTTCCGAGAGGAAGTCCGGTCGCAGAATAAATCCCTGGATTAGTTGTAGGATTATACCACGTATCGCACGCTGTACCATCTTGATCTAACACATACGTTCCAGACCATGTAGGTGTTCCGTTGTGTTTTATCCGGAACTGAATTCGGGCATCAGGCTCATCAGTCCCACCACCCAAACAGTCATCCCCACCGCAGTTGGAGCCGAAACCTCCAGCATTCAGTATGGAGAACTGGGTTACTCTCGCCTCTACGCTGATTGTCTGCGCAGCAGCCCCTTGCCATAGTAGCAACATGGCAAAGAACAAAGCAAGTGTGTTTAAATAAAAGGTTTTTGTTTTGTTCATCATAGCTATTGTGTTTAACAATTAATTTCTAGTATAAGAGTGTGAATTTAACATAAATTTACAAAGACACACAATTTTGGCTTATTTTTTTTTAAAATTCGCCTGAAAAATATCCACATGACACAATAAATCCTCACATGAGGAAAGGAAAATCAAGATAGAATACTGTTTTTCAGCACTTTCGGCAATATTATGCTATTAACATCCTCTTTTGATTTGCATCAACATTCTTTTTTGATAAAATAAAAAAAAGGCACTCCTTTCAGAGTGCCGGAAACATATTAAAAATACCCCTGTTTCTTATTCGTAATCTGCGGAGAGCATCCCCTTCAGTTCTTTTCTTGCAAAAAAGATACGGCTTTTAACCGTACCAAGCGGAAGATTCAACTGCTCTGCTATCTCATGGTAACGATAGCCTTTATAATACATCATAAAAGGTATGCGTAACTCTGCAGGTATGGTTGCCAGTGCTTTCTTAATGTCATTCATCACAAAAGAACGCTCTCCTGCATTGGTAGTTGTAATACCTGAGTTGATGTAATGCATATTGTCCGTAGTATCTATCAACGTGTTGCGCTTCACTTTCTTTCTGTAATCATTGATGAAGATATTGCGCATGATAGTAAACAACCAGGCCTTGATGTTAGTACCTTCCTGAAATTTATCTTCATTAGACAAGGCTCTTACGATGGTTTCCTGAATTAAATCTTCCGCATCATTCGTATCGCGTGTCAATCGCATAGCGTGTGATTTCAAAGAAATCGTCGCTGCGTTTACTTCTGTTTTAAAATGGGTAAGATTCATTTTGTTTAATTTTTGTAATTCAAAGTTAAACAAAACAATTCCAAATAAACCTTAACCTATGTTAAGACTTTTGAATTAAATGGATAAATTCGGTGACATTCTCAATTTTTTTCACATTTACCGGCAATTCCTGTCTGTAATTTCGAATTTGATAGCCGGATAAGAGAATAGAAGACTTCGGAAAGTGACCTGAGAGGCTGTCTAAATACGTTTTGATTTTATCTTTATTGGGATGTACTGTAAAAGAACTCACAATATATTCCGGTTGATGATGTTCGAAAACAGTCACCAAATCATACAAAGGAATGTTGATACCGATATACACCACATCATATTGACGAACTTTCAACAGATAGTAGTAAAATAACAAAGCAATTTCATGCAGTTCATTTTCGGGAGTAAACAACAAAAATTTCGGAGACGCATTTCGCACAACACGCGGTGTCTGTACAATCTCCGAAATGAGTTTATGCCGTATGATATTGCTGACAAAATGTTCCTGCACCGGACTCACACTGCCGGTTGTCCATAAATTGCCGACCTTTTCCATAAACGGATACAGCAATTCTATCACCATTGCTTCAAACGTTTTTTTAGCTTTTACCTCATCCAGTACTTTGCAGAATGCATCTTCATCCAGATCCAGCATGGCAATGACCAGCATAGTAACTTGATCATCCTGCAATTCCAGTTCTTCCGTTATGCCGCGCACCTGCTCCTCTATCTCCTCTTTGGACATGGATGCGATATGGGAAATCTTAAAGCCATGCTGGTTCAGCATAGAAACATTCAACAGATGTCTGAGGTCTGCATCGCTGTAGGTTCTGATATTTGTATCTGTCCTGTTAGGCTGCAAAATACCATACCGCTGCTCCCAAATGCGCAGTGTGTGCGCTTTGATGTTACTCAACAGCTCCAGATCCTTTATACTGTAAGTATGAAAAGTTGGTAAATGTTTTTGCATGAGACAGTTAAAAATTTAATTCGTACAGCATTATAACAAACAAAATTAAAAAAGTTTCATACAGACTATCCTTTATTTCTTATTTTTATTCAAATTAAACAGAATAAGCTCTTATGAAATCACTCTATTTCAAAGAAGAACACGAAATGTTCCGCCAAAGTGTCCGGGCTTTTGTAGATAAAGAAATCAGACCTTACGGCGACCAGTGGGAAGCAGACGGACAAATACCACGTGACTTATTTGTAAAACTCGGCGAACAGGGTTTCCTGGGCATCAATCACAAAGAGGCCTATGGCGGCGCGGATGCGGATATTTTCTATACCTGTGCCTACCTCGAAGAACTGGCTAAATGCAGCTATGCGGGCGTGTGTGCCGCCGTCAGTGTGCATCAGTATATGGCCACCAATCACCTCGCGGAAGCGGGCAGTCACGAACTGAAGGAACGTTTTCTGCGACCTGCAATTGAGGGTAAAAAAGTAGGTGCCATCGCCATTACGGAACCATTCGGCGGATCGGATGTGCAAGCCATGCGCACTACGGCTGTCCGCGACGGAGATGATTATATTATCAATGGCTCCAAAACGTTTATCACGAATGGTCATCTCGGCGATTTTGTAGTGGTCGCCTGTAAAACGGACAGCAATGCCGGCATTAACGGCATCAGCCTGATAGTTGTAGAAAAAGGCACTCCCGGATTTACTACCTCCGCCTTAAAGAAGATTGGATGGCACTCTTCCGACACCGGAGAGCTGGCATTCGACCATGTGCGCATACCTGCAACCAACCTCGTAGGTAAAGAAGGTATGGGATTTTTCTACATCATGGAAAGTTTTCAGATTGAGCGACTGGTGGCCGGTATCCTCGGCATTGGCGGCGGTGAATACTGCCTCGACACCACACTGAAATACATGAGCGAAAGAGAAGCCTTCGGACGTTCCATCAAAAAATATCAGGTACTGAGACATGAGATGGTACAACTGTATACAGAGCTGGAAGCGGGCAAGCAAATGAC